>DATMAN010000029.1 GCA_035560005.1 Burkholderiales bacterium
ATCTTCTTCACGTGCTGTCTCCTCACCTATTGCAACGGACGATGTCGCTGCGACTCAGAACAGCGTCCCGAGCGTGAACTGCACTCGTTCCTGCTTGTCATCCGGTTTGGGGTTGATCGGCCGCCCGAAGCTTAGCTTCAGCGGTCCGACGGGTGAATACCAGCTGAAGGCAAGACCCGTCGAGTAGCGCAACTCGTTGGTGTCGTACTTCTCCCCGGCGAGGCCGGCATCGACGAACGCGGACAGCCGGACCGATTTGTCCTTCTCCAACCCGGGAAAGGGAAACAGCAATTCGAAATTGCCGATCAGCTGCCGCTTGCCGCCGATCGCATCCCCGTTGCTGTCCTTCGGTCCGATGGTCGCCGTTGCGTAGCCGCGCACCGAATGCACTCCACCTGCGTAGAAATTCTTGAAGAACGGAAGCGGCTTGTCGTCGTAACCTTCGGCGTAACCGATCTGGCCGTTCAGCAAGAGCGTCAGGTTTTGCGTGAGCGGATAATACCACTGATGCTGATAAGTCAGACGGTAGTAGGTCAGGTCTGCGCCGGGCAGACCGACCTCGGCCTGAAGGCGCTGATAGCGGCCGCGCGTGGTGTAGATGATGCTGTCGCGCTGATCGCGCGCCCAGCCGGCCGTGCCGAGGTAGTTGTCGGTTGTCTCCCCGAATGTGTTGACGAAGTCGACGAAGCGCTGAGGCGTGTCCTCCAGGATGCCGATCTTCGTCTGCTCGTAGGCCAGCCCGTAGTTGATGGTGTCGTACTCGGTCACCGGCACTCCGAATCGCAGTCCCAACCCCAGGGTGGAGGTGTTGTAGCTGGAGATTGAAAGGCTGGAAACGTCGGTGTCGCGGCGATAGACGTCGAAGCCGCGGCTCACGCCGTCGTCGGTGAAATAGGGATTGGTGTAGGAAAGCGCGTAGGTCTGGTTGATGCTCCCGGTATTGATCTGCAGGGACAGCGCGTTGCCGGTGCCGAAGATGTTCTGCTGCGAGATGCCCGCGGAAAGCACCACCTTCTCCGCCGTGGAATAGCCCACGCCCAGCGTCAGATTGCCGGTGGCCCGTTCGGTAACCTTGATGTTGACGTCGACCTGGTCCGCGACTCCGGGTACGGCCGGCGTTTCGATCTGGACGTCGGAAAAGAATCCCAGCTTGTCGACCCGCTGGCGCGAGCGGTTCAGCTTCTCCGTGGAATACCACGCGCTTTCCATCTGGCGCAGCTCGCGCCGGATCACTTCGTCCCGGGTATTGGTGTTGCCGGAGATGTTGATCCGCCGGACGTAAATCCGGCGGCCGGGGTCGACGTAGAGCGTGAAGGACGCCTCGCCCTTTTCGCGGTTGATCTCGGGCACCGCGTTGACTTGGGCGAAGGCGTAGCCTTCGTTGCCCAGCCGGTCCCCGATGAGCTTGGTCGTTTCGGTCAGTCTCTCCCGCGAAAAGACTTCCCCCTTCCTGAGCCGGACCAGGCGGCGCAGTTCCTCTTCCGCAACGATCAGCTCGCCCGCCAGCTTCACGTCGGCCACGCGGTACTTGCCGCCCTCGGTGAGATTGATGGTGATGAAGATGTCCTGCTTGTCCGGCGAGATCGACACCTGGGTGGAATCGATCGAGAACTCCAGATATCCCTGGTTGAGGTAGAACGAGCGCAGCGTCTCGAGATCCGCCTGCAGTTTCGGCTTGGAGTACTGATCGTTCTTGCTGTACCACGTGAGCAGCCCGGGCGTGCGCAAGGTCAGTTGCTTGCGCAGCGTGCGGTCGCTGAACACTTCGTTGCCGACGAACCGGATCTGGCGGATCTTGGCGACCCGGCCTTCGGAAATGGTGAAGCTGAGCGCCACACGGTTGCGCTCGAGCGGCGTGACGGTGGTGGTGATCTGCACGCCGTACTTGCCGCGCGCGATATACTGGTTCTTCAGCTCCTGCTCCGCGCGATCCAGCAGCGCGCGGTCGAAGATGCGCGACTCGGCGAGCCCGATCTGCTTGAGCGCCTCCTTCAGCTTGTCCTTGTCGAATTCCTTGGAGCCGATCACGTCGATCTGCGCGATCGCGGGCCGCTCTTCCACGATCACGACCAACACGTCGCCGTCGGCCTCCAGCCGCACGTCCTTGAAGAAGCCGGTGGCGAACAGCGCCTTCACCGCGGCGGAAGCCCGTTCCGGCGTGACCTTGTCGCCGACCTTGATGGGCAGATAGCTGAACACCGTGCCCGCTTCGGTGCGCTGAATGCCCTCGACGCGGATGTCGCGCACTTCGAAAGGTTCGAATCCGAGAGCGGTGGAGCAGTAGAAAAGGGCGATGAGCGCGAGCGGCAGTGGCCTTATTGTCATCTGCGTTCAGCCGCCGAGCAGGCGATTTATGTCGTTATAGAGCGCGAACGCCATCAAGCCGAAGAGCAGAACGATGCCCACCTGCTGGCCGACTTCCAGTGCCCGCTGCGACACCGGGCTGCCTTTGATGATCTCGACCAGATAGTACATGAGGTGCCCCCCGTCGAGGACCGGAACCGGCAGCAGGTTGAGCACGCCGAGGCTGATGCTGATGAGCGCCAGGAAATTAAGGTACGCGAGCCAGCCCAGTTGCGCGGACTGCCCGGCATAGTCCGCGATCGTGATCGGACCGGAGAGGTTCTTCAGCGAGACGTCTCCCACGATCATGCGGCCCAGCATCTTCAGGGTGAAAAGCGACACCTCGCCCATGCGTGCCACCGCCTTCCGCGCAGCCTCGAGCGGTCCGTACCGGACTTCGGTCAGCAGCCACTCGAACTCCTTCTCGTCGATGCGCGGCGCGGCTCCGATGCGGCCGATCGTGGCCTGTCCTTCGACGGCGAGGTCGGGCGTGACGCGGATGTCGAGCGCGCGGCCGTCGCGCTCCACCGTCAGCCGCAGCGGCCGGCCGGGCGCGCCGCGCACCGCGGCCACCACCTCCTCCCACTGCCCGACCGCGCGACCATCGATTTCCAGCACGCGGTCTCCTTCCCGCAGTCCGTCGCGCCGCGCCGCGCCGTCCTGTGTCAGGCGGCCCAGCACCGGCTGGATCGGCGGATTGAAGCGCGTGAGCCCGATCGCCTCCAGCAGATCGGAGTCGATGTCCTCCGCGCCGATGCCCGCCAGATCGAGGCGCGCAAAGCGGATGTGGCCATCTGCGCGATGGACTTCCAGCGGGACCGTCGCCCGCCGTAACGCATGATCCAGAAGCTCCCAGCGCAGGTCCTGCCAGGTTGCGACCGGCCGATCGCCGACCTTGGCGATCAGATCTCCTGGCTGCAGTCGGGCGCTCGCCGCCGGCGTACCGGGCAGAGGCTCGCCGACCACCGGTTTGACACCCGGAACGCCGTGCAGAAACAGCGCCCAGTACAGGAACACCGCGAGAAGAAAGTTGGCCAGCGGGCCGGCGGCGACGATCGCCACGCGCTTGGCCACCGGCTGGACGTTGAACGCCCGATGGCGCTCCTCGGCAGCCACCGGGCCCTCGCGCTCGTCGAGCATCTTCACGTAGCCGCCAAGCGGAAAGGCGGCGATGACCCATTCCGTGCGGTCCGCGCCGAACCTTCTCGACCACAGCGGCGTGCCAAACCCGATGGAGAAGCGCAGGACCCTGACGCCGCAGAGCCGGGCGATCAGGTAGTGGCCCAGCTCGTGAAAGACGATAAGCACCCCGAGGGCGACGAGGAAGGCGGCAATGGTCGAAAGCATTTGCATCGGTCGGCGAGCCGGCGAGACGTCAGTGGATCAAGGCTTCGAGCCGCTGCCCGGCGGCCTCGCGTGCCCTCGAATCGGCCCGGAGGACCGCATCGAGATCGGATAGGGGCTCGTTGGGCAGCGCGCTCAGCACCTCTTGCACCAGACGGGGAATGTGCTGATACGGCAGGCGCCGTTCCAGAAAGTTCTCCACGGCGATCTCGTTGGCGGCGTTCAGATACACCGGCGCCGCGCCGCCGGCGCGCAGCGCCTCGTAGGCCAGACGCAGACAAGGAAAGCGCGCCGTGTCCGGTTGCTCGAAATGCAGCGCCGCGATCGCGCAAAGATCGAGTGGCCGCACGCCGTTGTCGATACGCTCGGGATAGGCCAGCGCATGTGCGATTGGCGTGCGCATGTCCGGATTGCCGAGCTGCGCGATGACCGAGCCGTCGACGTATTCGACCAGGGAGTGCACCACGCTCTCCGGGTGGATGAGCACTTCGATCTGCTCGGGTTGCGCGTCGAACAGATAGTGCGCCTCGATCACTTCCAGTCCCTTGTTCATCAGCGTGGCAGAGTCCACGGAAATCTTCCGCCCCATGATCCACTTCGGGTGCGCGCAGGCCTGCTCGGGCGTGACCGAGGCGAGCTGCGCGACGGGAGTCAGGCGAAACGGGCCTCCCGAAGCCGTGAGCAGCAAGCGCCGCACGCCGTGGGCTTGCGGATCGCCCGAATAGCCGGCAGGCAGCGCCTGGAAGATTGCGTTGTGCTCGCTGTCGATGGGCAGCAGCAGGGCTTTGCTCGTGCGCGCCGCGCCGATCAGCAGCCGCCCCGCCATGACCAGCGCCTCTTTGTTTGCCAGCAGCAGCTTCTTTCCGGCCCGCGCCGCCGCCAGCGTCGGGCGCAGGCCGATCGCGCCGACGATGGCGGCCATCACGGTGTCGATGCGGGGATGCGCCGCAAGCGTCTCGATCGCCTGCGGGCCGTCCATCACCTCGCAAGACAGGCCGGCAGCGCTCACGCGCTCGCGCAATCGGCGCGCCGCGCCGGCGTCGGCCAGGGCCGCAAACGCAGGCTCGAACTGCACGCATTGCGCGAACAGGCGCTCCACGTCGCGATTGGCGGCCAGCGCGAAAACGCGGAAGCGGTCCGGATGGCGCGACACCACGTCGAGCGTGCTCATGCCCACGCTGCCCGTCGACCCTAGAATGGCCAGATTCTGCCGCTCGCTCATGGCCTGGCGTGCAGCAGGTACAGCGCTGCGAAGGGCATCGCGGCGGTCACGCTGTCGATGCGATCGAGCACGCCGCCATGGCCGGGAAGCAGATGGCCGCTGTCTTTTGCGCCGGCCTGGCGCTTGATCCACGACTCGAACAGGTCACCGGCGACCGAAAGCGTGGTAAGCACCATGGCGAAGACGACCAGGGCCGCCTTCTCTCCAAGCGGCGCGCCGGCCAGCGGAAAAATCGCGATCAGCATGACATAGAGGAGGACCGCGGCATAGGCGCCGACCAAGCCTTCGATCGTCTTGCCGGGGCTGATTGCAGGCGCGAGTTTACGGCGTCCGAAGCGCCGGCCGACGAAGTAGGCCGCCGTGTCGGCGAGCCAGATCACGCACAGGGTGAGGAAGAGCACCAGCGGCGTCTTCTGCATGGCGCTGGTGGCGAGCCAGGCCGGAACCAGCACCATCCACCCGGCCAGCAGCAGCAGCGCGCGCTGCCGGATGCGCCAGCCGAAGTACAGCCAGCAGGGAACCGCCGCCGCCCAGAACACGACCGCGAGTCCCAGCACCGCTTGCCAGGCAGTGTGGCTCGCCCCGCGCCACGCGGGAAGCGCGCCGGCGACGAACAGCGCCGTCCCACTGATCGCCACGAGCGCCGCGAACAGCGCCTGGCCGATCCCGGGCAGCGCGCACAGCCGCGCCCATTCCACGGCAGCGAGCACGACCGCAACGCCGATGGCTGCGGTCCAGACCGGGTTGGGCGCGAAGAACATCAGGCCCAGCAGCAGGGGCAGGAGCACTGCGACCGTGATGAGGCGTTCCCTCAACATACGGGCATGGGGCGGGAGGCGCCTTGTGGCCGCCGCCCTCAAGCCAAGCGCGGCTGCGCGGAGCCTTGCGCCGCCTCCTGGGCGCTCGCCAGCTGTTCGCTGGTCCGGCCGAACCGACGCTCGCGCTGGCGGTACGACTCGATCGCCCGCGCCAGCGATTTGGCATCGAAGTCGGGCCAGAGCTCATCGGTGAAGTAAAACTCGGTGTAGGCGAGCTGCCACAAGAGGAAATTGCTCACGCGCTGCTCGCCGCCGGTGCGGATGAACAGGTCCGGTTCTGGGGCATAACTCATCGACAGGAACGGCGCAAGGTCGGCCTCCCGGTAACCACCGGTGCGTTCCGGCAGCTTGCGTACCATGCGGTTGACTGCCTGCAGGATATCCCAGCGCCCGCCATAGTTGGCGGCGATGGTCAGAGTCAAGCCGCTGTTGCCCGCGGTCAAGGCTTCCGCCTGGCGGATCAGACGCACGAGGCGCGGCTCGAAGCTGCCCAAGTCGCCGACGATCCGCAGCCGGATGTTGTTCTCGTGCAGCTTGGCGACCTCCTGCTCCAGGGCCATGACGAACAGGTCCATCAGAAAGGACACTTCTTCCTTCGGCCGGCGCCAGTTTTCGCTGGAGAACGCGAACAGTGTCAGGAACCCGACGCCGCGTTCGACGCAGGCGCGGGTGATGACCCGCACCGCCTCCAGCCCGCGGCGATGACCGGCCGCGCGCGGCAGAAACCGCTGCCTAGCCCAGCGCCCGTTGCCGTCCATGATGATGGCGATGTGACGCGGCACCGGCCCGGCCTGCGGAACGGAAATGGTTGAGGATTCGAAGTTCATGCTGGGTCCCCTGGGTTCATTCGCGGCCGGGCCGCACCGGGCGCCATGGCGATGCGGCAGTTGCGCCGCAACAGTGTGCCTGGCCGACGCTACACCGCCATCAGGTCCTTTTCCTTGGCCGCCAGCGTCTTGTCCACCTCGGCGACATAGCGGTCGGTCAGTTTCTGGATCTCCTCCTGGGCTCGGCGCTCTTCGTCTTCGGAAACCTGCTTGGCCTTCAGCATTTCCTTCAACTGATGAATGGCGTCGCGCCTGACGTTGCGCACCGCCACCCGTGCGTTCTCGGCCTCGTGCCTGACGACCTTGATCAATTCCTTGCGCCGCTCTTCGGTCAAGGGCGGCATCGGCACGCGCACCGCCTCGCCCATTGTGGACGGATTCAGGCCGAGATCGGAATCGCGGATCGCCTTCTCGATGACCGGCAACATCTTCTTCTCCCACGGCTGCACGCTCAGCGTGCGCGCGTCCATGACGCTGACCGCCGCCACCTGGTTCAGCGGCGTGGGCGTGCCGTAATAGTCGACCTGGATGTGATCGAGCAGGCCGGCATGGGCGCGCCCGGTGCGCACCTTGCCCAGATCGGCCTTCAGCGCCTCCAGGCTCTTCTGCATCTTCTGTTCCGCCGATTTCTTCACCTCCGAGAGCGTCATGCTTAGTCCTCCTTCGATACGCTCAGCTATGGACCAGTGTGCCTTCGTCCTCGCCCTGGACGACGCGTTTGAGCGCACCCGCCTTGAAGATGCTGAAGACGCAGACCGGCAGCTTCTGGTCGCGGCACAGCGTGAGCGCGGTTGCGTCCATGACCTTGAGCTTCTTGACGATGGCCTCGTCGAATGTCAGCCGTTTGTAGCGCATGGCGTCGGGATGGGTCTTGGGATCGTCGGTGTAGACTCCGTCCACCTTGGTCGCCTTGATCACGACATCGACGTTCATCTCCATCCCGCGCAACGCCGCCGCGGTGTCGGTGGTGAAGAACGGATTGCCGGTGCCGGCCGCGAAGATGACCACCCGGCCTTCTTCCAGGTAGCGCATCGCCTTGCCGCGGATGTAGGGTTCGGCGACCTGTTCGATGTTGAGCGCCGACTGCACCCGGCTCCTCAAACCGACCCGCCGCATCGCATCCTGTAGCGCCAGGGCGTTCATGACCGTGGCGAGCATGCCGATGTAATCGGCAGTCGCGCGGTCCATCCCGGCCGCCGCGGGCGCCACGCCGCGAAAGATGTTGCCGCCGCCGATCACCACGCCCACTTCGACTCCCAGCTCGACCACCTCCTTGATCTCGCCGACGATGCGATCGATGGTCTCCCTGTTGATTCCGTAGGCATCGCCGCCCATGAGGGCCTCGCCCGAGAGCTTGAGCAGGATGCGCTTGTAGGCGGGCTTCATCGCGCAAGTAAGCCGCAGGCGGCAAGTCAGCGCGCCTGCGCCGCCTGGGCCTGAACCTCGGCGGCGAAATCGGTCTGCTTCTTCTCGATGCCCTCGCCGACGACGAACAGGGAAAAGCCGTGCACCTTTGCCCCCTTTGCGGCGAGCAGTTTGTCGATCGTGATCTTGTCGTCCTTGACGAAGGGCTGGCCCAGCAACGTGACCTCCGCCAGGTACTTCTGAACGCTGCCCTCCACGATCTTGTCGACGATATTGGCCGGCTTGCCCGACTCCCGCGCCCGCGCCGCGGCGATCTCGCGCTCGCGCGCGACGTTTTCGGCGGGAACCTGATCCCGGGATACCGCGATGGGCCTGGAGGCCGCGATATGCATCGCGAGGTCCTTGCCCAGCGCCTCGTCTCCGCCGCTGAAGTCCACCAGCACGCCGATCCGGTTGCCGTGCAGATAATGGGCCAGCCTGCCCTGCGCGCGCTGCAAGGCGACCCGGCGCACGCTGATGTTCTCGCCGAGCTTCATGATGAGCGCACGCCGCGCTTCCTCGACCGTCTCGCCCGAGGCGAGTTTTTGCTGTGCCAGCACCTCGACCGTGCCGGCGTTCGTCGCGGCCGCGGTCCGGGCGACCGCGGCGGCGAACGCGGAGAAGCTCGCGTCCTTGGCCACAAAGTCGGTTTCGCAGTTCACTTCGACCAGCGCCCCGCTGCTGCCGTCGGCCGCGACGAACGCCGCCACCGCGCCTTCGGCCGCGATGCGCCCCGCCACCTTGCTCGCCTTGGCACCGCTGCGGATGCGCAGCAGGTCTTCGGCCTTCTTCAGGTCGCCGCCCGCCTCTTCCAGCGCCTTCTTACACTCCATCATGCCAAGCCCCGTGCGCTCGCGGAGTTCCTTCACCATGCTCGCGCTGATTTCCGCCATAGGTCGTTTCCTGCTCCTTTGTCTATCGGTTCATCTACCGCGTCGGCTGCCTCGCGCCGGTCGGCCCCCCGGTTAAAAAAAAGGGGCCGAGGCCCCTTTTTTCGCTCCGCCCGGTCGCTCAGGCCTGTGCCTGCTCTTCCGAGCTGTCCACCTCCACGAATTCATCACCCGAGATCTCGCGGATCACCTGCGAGCGGCCTTCCAGAATCGCATCCGCGATTCCGCGGGCGTAGAGCCGGACGGCGCGGCTCGCGTCGTCGTTGCCCGGAATCACATAGTCCACGCCCTCGGGCGAGTGATTGGTGTCGACCACGCCCACCACCGGAATGCCGAGCTTGTTGGCCTCGGTCACCGCGATCCGGTGATAGCCCACGTCGACCACGAACATCGCGTCGGGCAGGCTGTTCATTTCCTTGATGCCGCCCAGGCTGCGCTCGAGCTTGGCCAGCTCGCGCTGGAAGGTCAATGCTTCCTTCTTCGACATCTTTTCCAGCGAGCCGTCCTGCACCATCTGGTCCATGTCGCGCAGCCGCTTGATCGACTGCTTCACGGTCTTGAAGTTGGTGAGCATCCCGCCCAGCCAGCGGTAGTCGACATAGGGCGAGCTGCAGCGCTGTGCTTCCTCGCGGATGATGTCGCGCGCCTGGCGTTTGGTCCCCACGAAGAGCACCGTTCCCTTGTTCGAAGCCAGCTGACGGACGAACTTCACCGCCTCCAGGTACTGCGCGAGGGTCTTTTCGAGGTTGATGATGTGAATCTTGTTGCGATGGCCGAAGATGTACGGGGCCATCCTGGGGTTCCAGTAGCGGGTTTGATGCCCGAAATGCACCCCGGCTTCGAGCATCTGACGCATCGTGATGGACATCTGGTCTCCAGTTCGGGTTAGAGCCTCCCCCCGCGCGAGACCCGAATCTTTCCGGGCACCCAAAGCTGTTGCGGAGGTGCGAGTTTGTCGCCGTGGGGCAGCACCCCTTGAGCGAGGCGCGCAGTCTAGCACGCGGAACCCCGTCGGCTCAAGCATTCTGTCGGCTGCTCAAGGGCTTACCGATCTCCCGGCGCGCTGGCGCCGCGCCTCGTAGAGGCAGATGCCGGCCGCGACCGAAACGTTGAGGCTCTCCACCGTACCCATCATCGGAATGGCCGCCAGCTCGTCGCAGCACTCGGCGGTGAGCCGGCGCAGTCCCGCGCCTTCGGCACCGAGCACCAGCGCGCAGGCGCGGGTCAGGTCGCAGGCGGCGAGCGGCGCGTCCGCTTGCTGCGCGGCACCGACCACCCACAGTCCACGCTCCTGCAATTCCCGCAGCGTGCGCGCCAGATTGGTGACCGTGATGTAGGGCACGCTCTGAGCCGCTCCCGAGGCGACCTTCTCCACTGTCGGCGTGAGGCCGACCGTCCGATCCCTCGGGACCACCAGCGCCTGCGCGCCCATCGCGTCCGCCACGCGAAGGCAGGCACCCAGATTGTGCGGGTCTTGCACCCCGTCCAGCACGAGCAGCAGCGCGGGCTCGCGCGCCGAGGCCAGCACCGATTCGAGCGAAGCGCCGCTGTCGATTTGCTCGACGAATGCCACCACGCCCTGATGCGGGGCACCGCCGACCAGTTCGGTCAGCCGGCGCCCCGCAACCTTCCGGACGCCGACGCCGGCCGCGCTTGCCGCCTCCAGCAGCTTGCGCACCCGCGCATCGTGCCGCTGCGCGTCGATCAGGATCTCCTTCACGGTGCCGGCGCGCTGACGCAGCCGCGCGCTAACCGCGTGGAAGCCGAACACGATCGCCTTGCTCACGCGCCTTCAGCGCCTCACCCGTGCCTGATCGAGCACGAAATCGATCCGGCTTTGCTCCAGGTCGACCCGCACGAGCCTCACCCGCACCCGGTCTCCGAGCCTGAAACGGCTGCCGTGACGCTCGCCCTGCAGGAGATGGCGCGCGGGGTCGAAGTGAAAGTAGTCGTCTCCTAGCTCGGAGACATGAACCAGCCCCTCCACGTACACGGCGTCGAGCGCGACGAAAATCCCGAACGGTGCCACTGCGCTCACCGTGCCGTCAAACGACTCGCCCACGCGGTCCTGCATGTAGTAGCACTTCAGCCACGCCTCCACGTCGCGGGTGGCTTCGTCGGCGCGGCGTTCGGTCTCCGAGCAATGCCGACCCAGTTCGCGCCAGTCGCCCGGATCGTAGCGCTCGCCCGCGAGCACCGCCTTGATGGCGCGGTGAATGAGCAAGTCCGGATAGCGCCGGATGGGGGAGGTGAAGTGGGTATAGGACTCGTAGGCCAGGCCGAAGTGGCCTACGTTTTCCGGACTGTAGACCGCCTGTTGCAGCGACCTGAGCATCACGGTTTGCAGCAGTTGCGCGTCCGGACGCGACTTCACCTTCTCCAGCAGCCGGGCATAGTCCTTGGCCCGCGGCGCGTCGCCGCCGGTCAGGTGAAGACCGAACTCGGCGAGAAACTCGCGCAGCGCCGCGAGCTTCTCGGGCGTCGGTCCCTCGTGAATCCGGTACAGGGCCGGATGATCGTGTGCGCGCAGGAAATCCGAGGCGCACACATTGGCCGCAAGCATGCATTCCTCGATGATACGGTGGGCGTCGTTGCGCTCGCTCGCGACAATGCGCTCGATCTTGCCGTGCGCGTCGAAGAACATCTGAGTCTCGATCGTCTCGAAGTCGATCGCGCCCCGGCGGCTTCTCGCGCTGGAGAACGCCTGGAACAGGTCATGCAGATCGCGCAGCATCGGCAGCAGGCTGTCCAGCCGCCCCGCCGCCCCGCTATCCGGGTCGGCAAGCGCCTGGGCCACCTCCGTGTAGGTGAGCCGGGCGCGTGAATGCATCACCGCCGGATAGAAGCGGAAGTGCGCGATTTCACCGCGCGCGCCCACGTCGAGTTCGCAGACCAGGCACAACCGGTCCACCCCCGGCTTGAGCGAGCACAGTTCGTTGGACAGCACCTCGGGCAGCATGGGGATCACGCGCCGCGGGAAATAGACGGAGTTGCCACGCTCCCGGGCTTCGCGGTCGATCGGATCGCCGTGCTTGACATAGTGGCTCACGTCGGCGATCGCCACCCAGAGCTTGAAACCCCTGCCGCGCCGCTCGCAGTACACCGCGTCGTCGAAATCCTTTGCTGTTTCTCCGTCGATCGTCACCAGCGAAAGGTGCCGCAAGTCCTGCCTGCCCTCGAGTTCCCGGCTGGTGACTGCAGCGGGAAACCTCTCGCACAGCTTCTGCACTTCGCCGGAAAACACATAAGGCAGGCGGTGCTTGCGCAGCGCGATCTCGATCTCCATGCCCGGGGCGTCGAAGTTGCCGAGCACTTCGGTGATCCGTCCGATCGGCTGAGCATGGCGCGTGGGCTGTTCGACGATCTCCGCCACCACGACCTGGCCTTCGCCAGCCCCACGGGTAGCCTCGGCCGGAATCAGGATGTCCTGGCTGATGCGCTTGTCCTCCGGCACCACGAAGCCGATGCCGTGCTCGCGCAGGTAGCGCCCGACCACCAGCTTGTTCGCACGCTCCAGCACTTCCACGACGACGGCCTCGGCCTTGCCGCGCGCGCTGACCCCGGAGGGGCGCGCGAGCACGCGGTCGCCGTGCAGCACGCGCGACATCTCGCCCGGATTGAGGAACAGATCCGGCCCGCCTGCGTCCGGAACCAGGAAGCCGTAGCCATCCGGATGTCCCTGAACGGTACCGGCAACCAGATCGAGCTTGCCCACGACGCAGATCGCGTTCTTGCGGTTGCGGATGATTTGCCCGTCGCGCTCCATCGCGGCCAGCCGCCGCGCGAACAGCTCTTCCTCTTCGGGCCGGATGCCGAGCATGCGCACGAGCTTCTGCTGGCTCACGGGCACGCCTTGCTCCTCGAGCAGCTGCAGGATGAATTCGCGGCTGGGCAGAGGGTGCTCGTAGCGGCTCGCCTCGCGCTCCAGATGCGGGTCGCGCGCGCGCAGCGCGGAAGCCGAATCGGAACTGCGCCGTTTTCTGGTGGTCTTCATGTGCAGGGAGGTGCCAGTGTCGCGGCGCGCGTTTCGTTGACAACCCCATAGCGGGCCGCTAAATTGTGCGCCCTCCGTGCCGAGATGGCGGAATTGGTAGACGCACCAGGTTCAGGTCCTGGCGGTGGCAACACTGTGGAGGTTCGAGTCCTCTTCTCGGCACCAGTCACCTTCGCTCTCCTCGTCACCCCACGCTTCGCGCCTGCGCACCAAAGCCGTTGCCCGGCGACAGCGCTTCAGCGCGCTCCGAAGGGATGGCGCAGCACAATGGTTTCCTCGCGCTCAGGGCCGGTGGAGATCATGTCCACCGGTACGCCGCAGATCTGCTCGATGCGCTCGAGATAGGCGCGCGCGTTGCGCGGAAGATCTCGGTAGCACTTGATGCCGACCGTGCACTGCTTCCAACCCGGCACTTCCTCGTACACCGGCTCGCATTGCGCCAGCGTCTCCGCGCCGGCGGGCAGGATGTCGATCTGCTCCGCGCCGATCCGGTAGCCTACCCCGATGCGAAGCCGCTCCACGCCGTCGAGCACGTCGAGCTTGGTGACGCAGAAGCCGGAAACGCCGTTGATCTGAATCGAGCGTTTCAGCGCCGCCGCGTCGAACCATCCGCAGCGCCGCGGCCGTCCGGTGGTCGCACCGAATTCATTGCCACGGCGCGCGAGGTGACGCCCGATGTCGTCATCGAGTTCGGTCGGAAACGGTCCTCCGCCCACTCGGGTGGTGTAGGCCTTGGTGATGCCCAGCACGTAATGCAGTGTCTGCGGCCCCACGCCGCTGCCTGCGGCGGCAGCGCCGGCCACGCAGTTGCTCGATGTCACGTAGGGATAGGTTCCATGGTCGACGTCGAGCAGCGTCCCCTGCGCCCCTTCGAACAGAAGGTTGTCGCCGCGACCGGAAGCCTCGAACAGCATGCGCGGCACGTCGCCGACCATGGGCCGCAACCGCTCCGCCAGTGCCAGCGTAGAATCCAGCGTCTCCTGGAAATCCACCGTCTGCGCGCCGAAAAAGTTCTTGAGCACGAAATTGTGGTAGTCCAGCACCTCGCCCAGCTTCGCGGCGAAGCGCTCACGATGGAAAAGATCCTGCATCCGAATCGCCCTCCGCGCGACCTTGTCCTCGTAGGCCGGGCCGATGCCGCGACCGGTGGTGCCGATCTTGCCCTCGCCCTTGGCGTTCTCGCGCGCACGGTCCAGCGCGACGTGGTAGGAAAGGATCAGCGGACAGGCTTCGCTGATCGTCAGCCGGCCCTGCACCGCCACCCCTGCCCGCTCCAGCGTGTCGAGTTCATCGAGCAGCGCGTGGGGCGAGACCACCACCCCGTTGCCGATGTAGCAACGCACGTCCGGGTGCAGGATGCCTGAAGGAATCAGATGCAGGACCGTCTTGCGGCCGCCGATCACCAGGGTGTGGCCGGCGTTGTGCCCGCCCTGAAAACGCACCACGCCCTGGGCATGCTCGGTGAGCCAGTCGACCACCTTGCCTTTGCCTTCGTCGCCCCACTGCGTGCCGACCACCACTACGTTTCTTGCCATCGATCGAGTTTCCGTCCGCTGTGTTCCGAACGTTCCCGGAAGGATTTCATCAGCCACCGCACCGTACTACCGTCCATCGTCCCTCTTTTTGCGCGAGTTCGGCGTCGCACTCCAGCTCCTCGCGAGCCTCGGCGTGCCCGGGGAGGTCGATGACGACCGTCGTGCCCGACTGGCGCAGCCGCAAGATCTCGGCCTGCAGCGCGGCGTCCTGCGGCGCATAAGGCGCGAGCACACGGCTGGCCGCACCGTCCACGCGGGAAAGGGCCGCCAGGTCGCGCAGGTCGATGCTGAAACCTGTGGCGGGGCGCGCCCGGCCGAACGCCCTGCCCACTTCGTCGTAGCGGCCGCCGCGGGCGATCGCTTCGGTCCTGCCGCGCGCGTAAGCGGCGAAGACCACCCCGCTGTGATAGTGATAACCGCGCAGCTCGGCCAGATCGAAGCACAGCTCGCCCGCTTCCCCTGAAACCCGCGAGGCGATCTGCTCGAGCAGATCCAGGCAAGGCGCGACGTCCGGATAGTCCGTCAGACGCTTCCTGGCTTGCGCCAGCACTTCCGCGCCGCCATACAGTTCGGGCAACAACGACAAGGCCTCGCGCGTGCGCTGATCGAGGCCGGCCGTGAGCTCGCGCAGCGCGGGCCGGTCCTTGGCCTGCAAAACCTGGAACAGTTCAGCTTCGCGATCCGCGGGTACTGCGCCACGGCGCACGATGGTGCGGAACACCGCGACGTGCCCAAGGTCGAGATGCACGCCCGACACCCCTGCCGCGGCCAGCGCCCGCAGCATCAAGGTCTGAATCTCGATATCGCTTTCCACGCCGGCATGACCGTACAGTTCGGCCCCGATCTGCAGCGGCTCGCGGCTGTGCAGCAAGCCCGAGGGCAGCGCATGAAGCACGCTGCCGGCGTAGCACAGGCGGGTGACCCCGCGGCGATTGAGCAGGTGCGCGTCGATGCGCGCCACCTGGGGCGTGATGTCCGCCCGCAATCCGAGCAGCCGCCCGGAAAGCTGGTCGACGAGTTTGAACGTCCGCAGATCCAGGTCGTGTCCGGTACCTGTCAGCAACGAATCGAGATACTCGATCAGGGGCGGCATGACCAGCTCGTAGCCGTGCACGGCGAACAGGTCGAGCAGACGGCGGCGCAGCGCCTCCACCCTGCGCGCCTCCGCCGGCAGGACGTCATCGATGTATTCGGGCAGCAGCCACTTCTGCATGACAGGCTCGCACCGCCGAAAGGCGGTGCCGGAAACTCAGTTAAGGCGGGTTATCTCGACAGCAACAGCAGGAGGAGGCCGGCAATCATCGAACTCAAGCCGATGAAGCGAACCTGACCATCGGTCATCTCCGTCAGCCGGCGAAACGTCTCGCGCCAGCCGCGGGGGGACAGAAAGGGCAGAATTCCCTCCAGCACGAGCATCAGCCCCACCGCGGTCAACAGGCTTCCCCAGTAGCCTTCCATCCTTCCCCTTTCGCTCGAACGGGGAGCGAGCCAAAGTCTTGCTCCCTTCTTATCTTGCCCGCGGATTGCGCAGGTACTTGAAGAAGTCGGACTCCGGTTCGAGGATGAGCAGATCGCTCTTGTTGCGGAAGCTCTGGCGGTAGGCTTCGAGGCTCCGGTAGAAGGCATAGAACTCCGGATCGGCCTCGAAGGCCCGCGCGTAGATCGCCGCGGCCCTGGCGTCGCCCTCCCCCTTGATGCGCTGCGCGTTCCGGTAGGCTTCGGCGACGATGATCTCTCTTTGCTTGTCGGCGTCGGCCCGAATCTTCTCGGCCTCGGCGAAACCGGTGGAGCGCAGCTCGTTGGCCACCCGCTTGCGCTCGGCTTCCATCCTGCGGTAGACGGACTCGCTGACTTCCTGCGTGAGATCGACCCGCTTGAGCCGAACGTCCAGTACCTGGACTCCGATCTTCGCCGCGTCGTTGTCCAGCTTCTCGCGCACCACGTCCATGATCTTGTCGCGCTCGCCGGAAACCACCTCGTGCACCGTGCGCTTGCCGAATTCGGCGCGCAGGCTGTCGTTCACCGTCTGCTGCAACCGGATGCGAGCCAGCGCCTCGTCGCCGCGAACGCTGATGTAGTACTGGCGCACGTCCTTGATCCGCCACTTGACAAAGGAGTCGACCAAGACGTTCTTCTTCTCGGACGTCAGGAAACGCTCCGGTTCTTCTGCGTCGAAGGTCAGGATGCGCACGTCGAAGTAACGCACGTTGTCGATCAGCGGGATCTTGGCGTACAGGCCGGGCTGCGTCCGGGTGGCCACGATCTCTCCGAGCCGGAACACCATCGCGTGCTGGCGCTGGTCCACGGTGTACAGGCTCAGGCTCGCCAGCACCAGTACGACCACGATGCCCACCAGCACGGAAGTGGCGGTCGGTTTCATCGCGACTCCCGATCGCGGCTGCGAAAGGCGTCGCGCGTGCGTCCGGGCGCCTCGCCCGTCGGCGCTGGCGGGGCAGTCAGCGGCTCCGGTGCGGAGGCACGCCCCGCGCCTTCCACTGCGGAGGCCGCGGCCTGCAGCAGCTTGTCGAGGGGAAGAAACAGCAGATTGCTGTTGGCACGCTGATCGATCACGATCTTGGTCGCGCTGGAGAGCACGTCCTGCATGGCGTCGAGATACAGGCGGTCACGGGTCACGCGCGGCGCCTTGCGATACTCGGCCACCACCTGACGGAAGCGCGCCGCGTCGCCCTCCGCGGCGGAGATCACGCGCTGCCGGTAGCCTTCGGCCTCCTGGACCAGGCGTGCGGCCGTGCCGCGTGCCTTGGGCACGACGTCGTTGAAGTAGGCCTGGCCTTCGTTGATCTGCCGCTCGCGGTCCTGATTGGCGCGCACCGCGTCGTCGAAGGCGGCTTGAACCTGCTCCGGCGGCTGCGCGTTCTGCATCGTCACCTTGCTGATGGCGATGCCCGTCTGGTAGCGGTCCAGGATTTGCTGCATCAGGCTCTGCGCGTTGGCCGCGATCTGCTCTCGACCTTCGTAGAGCACGTAGTCCATCTTGTTGCGGCCCACGATTTCCCGGATCGCCGACTCCGCGACCTGCATCACCGCCTGATCCGGTTCGCGGTTGTAGAAGAGATAGCTCTCCGGGTCGGCGCGCACGTACTGCACCGCGAACTGCAGATCGATAATGTTCTCGTCGTCGGTGAGCATCAGCGATTCGTTGAGCACCTTGCTGCGTACGTTGTTGCGATAGCCCACTTCCACCGTGCGCACCTCGGAAACGTTGACGACCTCCACCGACTCCATCGGCCACGGCAGGTGCCAGCGCGGGCCGGGCTGGGTCGTCTCCGAATACTTTCCGAAACGCAGCACCACTCCGCGCTGACTCGCGTCGACGATGTAGAAGCCGCTGGCCACCCACACCAGAAATGCGAGCGCCACGACCAGCCAGACGCCGCCGCCGGCGCGCCCGGGGCCCTCGGGGCGGCCCCCTCCTGCGCGCCTGCCGAAGATCGAGCCCATGCGCTGATTGAATCTGCGCCACAGCTCGTCAAGGTCGGGCGGACCGTCATTGCCGCGTCGACCCCACTGCGGATCGTTCAGTGCCATTTATTCTCGAGAAGAGTTTCTCGTTGCTCTGGGGGCCGGCAGCTCACGCGATGGCGAGCGCGAGTTCCCTGCGGCTGATGTCCTGGATTTCGCCGAGCAGCGCCTGCAACTGTTCGATGCCCTCGCCGGTGAGCGCGCTCAGACGGATCGCGCAGATCTTACCATAGGCATCGCGCTGCACTCCCGGCGACCATCCGGCGGCGTCGATCTTGTTGTAGACCAGCCACTGCGGGACGGCATCTGCGCGAATTTCGGCGAGTACTTTATTGACTTCCGCGACCTGCGCATCGCGTATCGCACTCGAGCTGTCCACCACGTGGAGCAGCAGATCCGCCTGCGCGGTCTCTTCCAGCGTCGCCCGGAAGGCGGCGACCAGTGTATGAGGCAAGTCGCGGATGAAGCCTACGGTATCCGAGATCACCACGTCGCGGCCGCTGGCCTGCGCGAGGCGTCGCGTGGTCGTGTCCAGAGTGGCGAAGAGCTGATCGGCCGCATATACGCCGCCACGGGTCAGCCGGTTGAACAGGGTGGATTTGCCGGCATTGGTGTAGCCCACGATCGACACCGAGAAGACCTTGCTGCGGCTGCGCGCGCGCCTTTGCGTCGCGCGCTGGCGCTGAACGGCTCCGAGCTTGTCGCGCAGCACCTTCACGCGCCGGGCGAGCAGCCGTCGGTCGGTTTCGAGCTGGGTTTCACCCGGTCCGCGCAACCCGATACCGCCCTTCTGTCGTTCCAGGTGGGTCCAGCCTCCCACCAGCCTGGTTGCCAGATGCTCCAGTTGCGCCAGTTCGACCTGCAACTTGCCTTCGTGACTTTTGGCGCGCTGCGCGAAGATGTCCAGGATCAGAGTGGTGCGGTCCACCACCCGGCAGCCAAGGCGCCTTTCGAGGTTGCGCTGCTGGGCGGGCGAAAGATCGTGGTTGAAGACCACCAACCCGGCAGCGACCTCACCGATCGTGCGGGCGATCTCCTCCACCTTGCCACTGCCTGCGAACGTCGCCGCATCGGGTCGTTGACGCCGGCCCCTGATCAGCGCCGCACAATCAACGCCTGCGCTTTGCGCGAGCCGACGAATCTCCTCGGTGCTTTCCGTGTAGTCCGGTTCGTTGAGATCGAGGCTTACGAGTACGGCGCGGTCACCGCCGCGCGGGCGTTCGAACATCTACGCGCAAACGTGGGCAGGAAAGAGAGGGAAAAGTCGGCGATCGGGCATGTCCGCGGGATCCGCGCCTGCAGTTCGGCAGCGGCGCGCAGTCAGTCTTCCGTGCCGTGATCCAGGTTCAAGCTGACCGGCCGGGCGGGTACCACGGTCGAGATCGCGTGCTTGTACACCATCTGGGTCACGGTGTTCTTCAGCAGCACCACATACTGATCGAAGGATTCGATTTGCCCTTGAAGCTTGATGCCGTTGACGAGATAGATCGATACCGGCACGTGCTCCTTGCGAAGCGTATTCAAGAACGGGTCTTGTAACAATTGCCCTTTGGCGCTCATGGCTGCTCCTTCTTCTACTTATTGCCGCGACTACTGTACTGGATTTCGCAGCCCAACACCATCCCGCGCACGGGCCCCGGGTCGCGCCGCTAACCTCGTTGGGCAAAAGGGTTTCTGCCTTGCTTGAAGACGATCCTCACCGGCGTGCCCCTGAGCAGAAAGGCGCTCGAGAACGCGCGCTCCAGGTAGCGCCGATAGCCGTCGCTCACCCGGTTGAGCGCATTGCCGTGAATGACGATGAGCGGCGGATTGGTTCCGCCCTGGTGCGCATAGCGCAACTTGGGCCGCACCGGACCGGCGCGCGGAGGCGCCTGTTTCTGCGTGGCTTCCTGCAGCACCCGCGTAAGCTTCGGGGTCGGCAGCTTCGCCATGGCCGCACCATAGGCCGCGTCCACGCTGCGCAGGAGCGGCGCGAGCCCGGTCGCCGCTCGCGCGCAAATGAAGTGCAGATCGGCGAAATCGAGGAACGCCAGCTTGCGGTCGTAGTCCCGTTTCACGCGCGCGCGCCGCTCGGCGTCCGCAGCATCCCATTTGTTGACGGCCACGACCAGCGCCCGCCCCGCTTCGAGAACGAAGCCAGCCAGATGCGCGTCCTGCTCGGCGATCTCCTGGGTAGCATCCAGAACGAGCACGACCACGTTGGCGTCCTCGATCGCCTGCAGCGTCTTCACCACAGAGAACTTCTCGACCGCATCCTCGATCCTGCCCCTGCGTCGCACGCCCGCCGTGTCGATCAGGGTATAGCGCTTGCCGCCGCGCTCGAAATCGACGTAGATGCTGTCGCGCGTCGTACCGGGCTGGTCGAAAGCGATCAGGCGCTCCTCGCCGAGCAGCGCGTTGACGAGCGTGGACTTGCCCACGTTCGGCCGTCCCACCACCGCGATCTTCG
This sequence comes from Burkholderiales bacterium, assembly GCA_035560005.1. Taxonomy (NCBI): domain Bacteria; kingdom Pseudomonadati; phylum Pseudomonadota; class Betaproteobacteria; order Burkholderiales; species Burkholderiales bacterium. The sequence continues at coordinate 20,310 of DATMAN010000029.1, forward strand.
GATGTTGCCCCCGGACTTGTTCTTCGGCAGCTTCCGGCAGCCCCTGCACGATGCAATCGAGCAGGGCCCCCATGCCTTCTGCGTGCGCTGCGGAGATCGCGATGGGCTCGCCGAGCGCCAGTTCGTGGAAATCGGCGCAGGCCTGCGAGGCGTCCATTCCCTCGGCCTTGTTCACCGCGACCACGATCCGCTTGCCGCTCCGGCGCAGTTCTCGGGCGACGGCGCGGTCCTGCGAAGTGAGTCCCTGGCGCGCATCGACCAGAAACACCACTGCGTCGGACTCATCGATCGCCTGTCGCGTCTGGCGCGCCATCTCCCTGAACAGCGCGTCATCGCTGGCCGGTTCGAGCCCGCCGGTGTCCACCACCAGGAAAGCTTTGCCCTCATGGCGCGCATGCCCGTAGTGCCGGTCGCGCGTCAGCCCCGGCACGTCGGCCACCAGCGCGGCGCGGGAGCGGGTGAGCCGGTTGAACAGCGTGGACTTGCCCACGTTGGGCCGGCCGACCAGAACGACGGTAGGTTTCACGAGCCAGGAATCACGAATGCCAGGGCAAGAAGGAGTTACAGGACCGAAGAACGAACGGGCCGGGCGGCCGCAAGGCCGCTCTCATCTCTGATCCTTTCTCCTTGCGCCTTCGTCCTTGCTTTTCACGCTGATCGCGAACAGCCCGCCAGCGGCCGTTTGTACCAGGACCTTGCCCTCGATCGCGACCGGCTGGGCGACAATCGCGGTGCCGTCCGTGGCGATGCGCGCGGCGAACGAGCCGTCCTCCCGCGAAAGGAAATGCACGTAACCCTTGTAGTCGCCAACCACGACGTAGGAATCGAAGGGGAGCGGTGAGGAGACCTTGCGCGCGTGCAGCTTGTCCTGTTTCCACACGCTCGTCCCGCTGGTTTTGTCCAGCGCCACCACCGCGCCGTCCTCTTCGGTGTAATAGAGCACGGTCCCCGCGGCACCGAGCGTGCCGGCGCTGGAAGCGGGGCGCACCCACAGCTGCCTGCCGCGCTCCGTGTCGTAGCACCCCACGCGCCCCTGATAGGTCACCGCGCAGATGCGGTCCGATTCCACGAGCGGCGCGCCGGCGATATCGGCGATGCGCTCCAGTTCGTTGTCCCCGCGCGGCGTGGCCACGGCGGTCTCCCAGAGCACGGCGCCGGTCTGCGCACTGAGCACCAGCAGCTTGCCGCCGGGAAATCCCGCGACCACGGCGTTTTCGCCGACCAGCACGATTCCCGGTGCGGCGCGCAGGGTCAGCGGGGGTGCGGCAGCCTGGTATTCCCAGAGGCGCGCTCCATCGCGCGCATTCAACCCGAATACCTTGCTGTCGCCGCTGCGCACGATCACCACATTGGAGTTGCCGGCCGGCGCGCTCAGCACCTCGCTCGACACCTTCGAGCGCCAGAGCAGCTTGCCGTCCGGGTCATAGGCCAGCACCACGCCTTTTGCCGAGCCGACCAGGATCTGGCCAGCGCCCAGTCCCACGCCGCCCGACAGACGCGCACCGGTGTTCACGCGCCAGACCTGCCGCCCGGTCTCGACCTCGAACCTGGCCAGCTCCCCCGTGGCCCCGGCAGCGTAGACCGCACCGTCGAGCACCGCAGGGCGAAACAGATGGCGCTGCGCCTTTCCCACAGCCGCGCGCCAGACCACCTTCGTTCTCGCCTTTGGCGTGAACTCCACGAGTTCGGCGGGCTTCGGCCCGCTCGACGCACAGGCGAGCAGGACCACAGCGGTGAGCGCTGCGGCCAACGCGGCGCGCGCGCCGGGGCCTGAGCGCCTCACAGGCCGGGGCCGAGCGCGTCCAGCTTCACTTGCACCAGATTGCGCCACGGGCTGTCGCCTTCCATTTTTTCCAGGGCCTGCCGGTACTGGGCCCGTGCCTCGGCCGTCTTGCCTTGCGCGCGCAGCACGTCGCCGCGCAAATCAGCGTAGAGCGCAACGAAGGGCGCGCTCACCTTGGCGTCGAGCAGCTTCAGCGCATCCTCGTACTTTTTTTCGTCGAGCCGGATGCCCGCGAGCCGCAGACGCGCCAGCGCCGCCGTGTTGCCGTCCCGGGCGCGGTCGATCGCCCACTGCAGTTGCGCAGCCGCGGCCTGCCGCTCGCCGTGCTCGTAGTTGACTTTCGCCAGGATGAGTGCCGCCATCGGACCGTAGGCCGTGCGCGCATACTCCTCGAGCAGTTGCGCCCCGACCTTGCGGATCTCGCTCAGGTCGTTCCTGCGCTGCGCCTCCTCCAGCCTGGAGAAGAGCACCGAGGCCGCTTGCGCCTGGCTGCGGTTGTAGTACTGCCAGCCGTGGATGCCGGCCACCGAGACCGCGAAAGCAAGCGCGGCTGCAATGATCAACCGGCCGTATTCCCTCCAGAAGCGCTTCAGCGCGTCAATCTGTTCCTGTTCTTCCAGATCGTACATGTCGTGTCTCGAATCCTCGGCGTTGCTAACCCGCAGCGCGCAGCAGCGCCGCGACTTCCTCGACTTTCACCTGCACCTGCGCGCCGAGCACGCGCAGCGGCTTGACCGATACCATCTCGCGGGCGGCCTCCTCGTCGCCGATGATCGCCGCAAAGCGCGCGCCGCTCGCGTCGGCGCGTTTCATCTGCGACTTCAAGCTGCCGCCCCCGCAGTGAAAAATCACTTTGAGCCCGGCATCGCGCAGGCGTTCCGCGACCAGCCAGCCGAAGCGGCCGGCTGCCTCGCCCGCGTGGACCAGGTAGATGTCCGCCAGGCGGGCCGGCGCGCAGAATCCGCTCTCGGCGAGCAGCGCGAGCAGGCGCTCCACCCCCAGCGCGAAGCCGCAAGCCGGCGCCGGCTTGCCGCCGATCTGCTCGAACAGCCCGTCGTAACGCCCGCCGGCGCACACCGTTCCCTGCGCGCCCAGCCGGTCAGTGACCCACTCGTAGACCGCATCGTTGTAGTAGTCCAGACCGCGCACCAGGCGCGAATCGATCTCGAAGTCCACGCCGGCCTCGCGCAGCAGGCGCTGCAGGGACTCGAAGGATTTCAGCGATTCCTCGTCGAGATCGTCCAACAGGCGCGGCGCCCCAGCGACGACCGGCTGCATCGCCGGATTCTTGCTGTCGAGCACGCGCAGCGGATTGTGCTCCAGGCGCCGCCTGGAGTCTTCGTCCAGCTCGTCGAAACGGCTCCTGAGATACTTCACCAGGCGGGCGCGGTAGCGGTGGCGGGAAGCGCTGCTTCCCAGGGTATTGATCCTGAGCCGGACGTCGCTCAGGCCCAGACGCTTCCACAGGCGTTCGCCCATCACCATGTGCTCGGCGTCGACGTCCGGTCCGGAGAAGCCGAGTGCTTCGACGCCGAACTGATGGAACTGGCGGTAGCGGCCTTTCTGCGGGCGCTCATGGCGAAACATCGGGCCGCTGTAGTACAGGCGCTGCGGGCCCGCGTAGAGCAGATTGTGCTGGATCGCCGCGCGCACACAGGAAGCGGTTCCCTCGGGACGCAGTGTCAGGCTCTCGCCATTCAGCTGGTCGATGAAAGTGTACATTTCCTTCTCGACGATGTCGGTGGTCTCGCCGATCGAGCGCACGAACAGCTCGGTCTTCTCCAGGATCGGCATCCGGATGTTGCGGTAGCCATAGGCCGCGAGCCAGTCGCGCAGCGTGTCCTCGAAAAACTCCCAGGTGGCGGATTCGGCCGGCAGGATGTCGTTCATCCCGCGCACGGCCTGAATGGGCTGAGTCATGAAGGCTGCCGCACGCGCTCTTCCGGCTACTGCAAGGCCGTGGGGCGGTCGCCGCCGGGCGGCGTGCCGGTCGCTGCCTCCGACCGCACCCCGTAGCGCGTTCTGACGTACGCTTCGACGATCTGCTGAAACTGCTCGGCGATGTTCTCGCCTTTGAGGGTGACGGTCTTGACGCCGTCCACGTACACCGGCGCGACCGGCGTCTCGCCCGATCCAGGCAGGCTGATGCCGACGTTGGCGTGCTTGCTCTCGCCGGGACCGTTCACGACGCAGCCCATGACCGCCACGCGCATGTCCTCCACGCCCGGATAGCGTGCTCGCCATGCCGGCATCTGATCGCGCAGAAAACTCTGGATGCGATCGGCCAGCTCCTGGAAAAATGTGCTCGAGGTGCGCCCGCAGCCGGGACAGGCGGTCACCATCGGCGTAAAGGATCGCAACCCCAGGCTCTGGAGGATCTCCTGCGCGACCACCACTTCCCTGGTGCGGTCGCCGCCGGGTTCCGGCGTCAGAGACACCCGGATCGTGTCCCCGATGCCTTCCTGCAGCAGGATCGCCAGGGCCGCAGTCGAGGCGACGATGCCCTTGGAACCCATGCCGGCTTCGGTCAGGCCAAGATGCAAAGGAAAGTCGCTGCGCGCCGCAAGGCGGCGATACACGGTGATCAGATCCTGCACGCCGCTCACCTTGCACGACAGCACGATGCGCTCGCGCGGCAGCCCGAGGTCGATAGCGCGCTTGGCGCTGTCCAGCGCGGAAACGATCAGCGCCTCGCGCAAGACCTCGCCAGAATCGAGGGGATCGGAGCGTGCGGCGTTCGCATCCATCATGCTGGCGAGCAGCTCCTGGTCGAGGCTTCCCCAGTTCACGCCGATGCGCACCGGCTTGCCGTAGCGGCAGGCTGCCTCGATCATCGTGGCGAACTGCTGGTCGCGGCGCGACCCCTTGCCGACATTGCCCGGGTTGATCCGGTACTTGTCGAGCACGGCAGCGCAATCCGGGTACTGCGTGAGCAGCCGATGCCCGTTGAAGTGGAAATCGCCCACCAGAGGCACGCTCAAGCCCAGCTGATCGAGCCGGTTGCGGATCGCCGGCACGGCGGCGGCCGCCTCTGCGCTGTTGACGGTGATCCGGACCAGCTCGGAGCCGGCTCGCGCCAGCGCGACTACCTGCCGTGCGGTCGCCTCGACATCGGCCGTGTCGGTGTTGGTCATCGACTGCACCACGATCGGCGCACCGCCGCCGATCGCCACCGGGCCGACCCGTACTTGAAGCGTCTGACGGCGCGCGGCCATGCGCTGTCCGCCGGCTCCCGCGGATGGGTTCATTCGAGCGTCAGGCGCGCCACGTCCACGCGGGTGTGTGGCGCCAGATCGATCTCGCGATCGTTGTAGGTCAGGCGCACTCCGGCGGCATTGCCCACCACGATGGTGAGCGGCGCTTCTCCGCTGGCGCGCCGCTGGCTGCCGGCCGGATTGAGCTGCCCGAAGATCGTGTTGCCCGAGCGGTCCTTGATCTCGACCCAGGATTCCTCCTCGAACACCATGCGCACGACGCCGATCTTTACCGGCTCGGCCGTGACTGCTGGCGCCGGCGCGGAGAGGATCGCCTGGCCCGGCGGAGCACTCTCGCCGGCCGGCGCCGCGAGCGGCTCGCCCGACTCGCGGCCCTTGGACTCGGGCGGTGCGGTTGACAGCGACCTGCGCTCGTTCAGGCCGAGCACACCGAGCACCACGCCCAATACCAGCAAGACGGCGATGACTCCCAAAGTGCTTTTGCGCGCCGGGCGCGGCCGGATCACCGGCGTCTCCCCCGCATGGACCTCGGCCGGTGCCACGACCGCCAGCCGCTCGTCCACCGCGCGCAGCAACGGGTCGGGGTCCAGTCCGAGCAGCTTCGCGTAGTTGCGCACGAAGCCGTGCACGAAAACCTGACCTCCGAACTGGCCGAAGTCGTCGCGTTCCAGCGCTTCCACCTGGCGCACGGAGAGCTTGATCTGGCGGGAAACGTCGCCCAAGCTCAGATTCTGGCGCCGCCGCTCCTCGTGCAGCACCGCGCCCGGGCCTTGCGGGTTTGTGGACTCGGCTGCCTCGCTCACTCGAACTTGCCCTCGTTGAACAGGCGGGTCTGCAAAGCGTCGGGGAAGCGCCGGTTCAGTTGCGCCCCGTAAGCCGCCAGCGCGTTCTGGTCACCGAGCCTGTGCTCGATGCGCGCCGCAAGCCAGAGGCTGTCGGGACCGGGATTGACCACCCGCAGGTGTCGCATGATGAGCTCGCGCGCCTCGCGCGCGTTGCCTCTGCCCAAGTTGATGTCGGCGAGCACGAAGAGCGCCTGCGGCTGATCCGGGGCGAGCGCGCGCGCCTTGCGCATGAACTCCTCCGCACGCGCCAGGTCCCCTTGACTGCGCGCGCACAAGCCGGCGTTGACGTACGCCACTTCCGGAGTCTGGTAGAGCGGGTTGGACAGCGCCTTCTCGAAGTAACGCATCGCTTCCCGATCGCGCCCGCGGCGGCACAGCAGCATCCCGTAGTTGTTGTTCAGCGCCGAGTCGTTGGGATCGAGCCTGAGCGCCTTCTGGAACTGGGCCTGAGCCTCCCTTTCCTTGCCCAGCGCCAGATAGACCAGTCCGAGCTGGTTGAGCGCCGGCACGAACTCCGGATCCGCGGAAAGCGCCTTTTCGATCTCCTCGAGCGACACCGCGTATTGACCCGTTTGATAATAGGCCGCCGCCAGCTCGGTATGAATCTGCGCCCGCTGAAGGGTCTCGCGCTGCGTAGCCTGGCGGTCAGAGGCTCGCGGACCCTGCGCGCAGGCTGCGACCAGCAAGCAGGCGGCCAGCGCCGGCGCCCACCTCATGTCGACGCCTCCGCCGCGCGCCGCGCGTTGCGCCGCGTGCGATCCTGAACGCGTCCGGCCAGCTGACCACAGGCGCCGTCGATGTCTTCGCCGCGCGTCCTGCGCACGGTGGCGATCAGGCCCGCGGCGAGCAGCACTTCCTGGAACGCGCGCACGCGTTCGGCCGGCGAACGGGCAAATCCCGAATCCGGAAACGGATTGAATGGAATCAGGTTGAACTTGCAGGGCACCTCGGCCGCGATCGAAACCAGCTCCCGCGCGGCTGCGAGGGAGTCGTTGACACCGTCGAGCATCACATACTCGAACGTCACGAAATCACGCGGAGCGCCCGCGCGCCGCCACTTCGGTTCCGCCGCAGCCGGCTGCGACGCCGCAGCCTCTACGTAACGACGGCACGCCGCCAGCAGCTCCCGCAACGGATATTTTCTGTTGATGGGCACCAGGACATCGCGCAGCGCATCGTTGGGCGCATGCAGCGACACCGCCAGCGCCACCGGACACTGCTCGCGCAACCGCTCGATCGCGGGCACCAGCCCCGCCGTGGAGAGGGTCACCCGGCGCCGTGAAAAGCCATAGGCGTGATCGTCGAGCATGATCCGCAACGCGCGCACGACGTTGTCGAAATTGGCCAGAGGCTCGCCCATTCCCATCAGTACCACGTTGCTGACCGGACGCTCCCCCGGGGCGAGCGACCCCAGTCGCGCGTCGTGCGGCGCCTCGGCCAGTGCCCTGGTCGCCCACCACAGCTGGCCCACGATCTCGGCGGTGCTCAGGTTGCGGTTGAATCCCTGCCTGCCGGTCGAGCAGAACGCGCACGCGAGCGCGCAGCCCACCTGGGACGACACGCACAGCGTCCCGCGGTTTTCCTCGGGAATGAACACCGTCTCGATCGCATTGCCGCCGCCCACCGACAGCAGCCACTTGCGCGTGCCGTCCGCGGCGTTCGACTCGGCGAGCAGTTCGGGAAGGGCCACGCTCGCCCGCGCCTTCAGGGTGGCGCGCAGTGACTTCGACAGATCGGTCATGCGGTCGAAGTCGCACTCGCGCACCTGATGCAGCCAGCGCAGCAGCTGCCGCGCGCGGAACGGTTTCTCGCCGATCTCGGTGAAGAAATCGGCCAGCGCCGTCGCGTCGAGACCGAGCAGATTGACGGACATCAGCGGGGATAGATGTGCATCGAGGGAAAGAAGTAGGCGATCTCGAAGGCCGCCGACTCCGGCGAATCCGAGCCGTGAACGGCGTTGGCATCGATCGACTCGGCGAAATCCGCCCGGATCGTGCCCCTGGCGGCCTTCTTCGGGTCGGTGGCGCCCATCAACTCGCGATTGACCTGGATCGCATTCTCGCCCTGCAGCACCTGGATCATGACCGGACCCGAGGTCATGAACTGCACCAGATCGCGAAAGAACGGACGGTCCTTGTGAACCGCGTAGAAACCGGCCGCTTCGGCTTCCGAGAGCCGCGCCATGGTCGCCGCGACGATCTTCAGGCCCGCCTTTTCGAATCGGCTGTAGATCTGTCCGATCACGTTCTTGGCTACGGCGTCCGGTTTGATGATGGAAAGGGTGCGCTCGACTGCCATCAATAAAGCTCCGGTTTTAATGTGGGTTTTTTGTGAAATTTCATAAGGATAGCACTTTGCCTCGGGAAAAGGAACGGCGCCGCGCAAGAATCGTCCCTAAGACCCGTAGAGCAAGTTGGGCAACCACAGCGAAATGGCGGGTACGTAGGTGATCAGCAACAGGTAGAGCAACATGACCCCGAGCCAGGGCAGGCAGGCGATGGACACCTCGGTCAGGCCCATGCGCGCCAGATGGCTGGCCACAAAGAGGTTCAACCCCACCGGTGGGTGCAGCATGCCGATCTCCATGTTGACGGTCATGATCACGCCGAGGTGAATCGGATCGATGCCCAGCGATTTTGCGATCGGTACCAGCAACGGCGCCAGGATCAGTATGATCGAGCTGGGTTCCATGAACTGTCCGGCCAGCAGGAGCGTCACGTTGATCGCCAGCAGGAACATCCAGGGCGAGAGCTCCTGCGCCACGACCCACTCCGACAGCGCCTGCGGAATCTGTTCCGAGGTCAACAGAAACGAAAAGAGCACGGCGTTGGTGATGATGTAGAGCAGCATCGCGCTGGTATTCGCTGCCGAAAGCAGTACCTTGGGCACTTCGCGCAGGCGCAGGCCGCGGTCGATCCAGACCGCGACCACGAAGGCGTAGACCGCGCTCACCGCGGCCGCTTCGGTGGGCGTGAACACCCCGCCGTAGATCCCGCCCATGACGATCACAACCAGCAGCAGGCCCCAGAACGCACCCTTGAAGGACACCCATACTTCCCTCGCGCCGGCGCGCGGCAGCGTCGGGAACCCGCGGCGCCGGGCGGTCAGATACGTCACTGCCATGAGCAGCGCCGCGAGCAGCGCGCCGGGGACGATGCCGGCGACGAACAGCTTGCCCGCGCTCTCCGAGGTGCTGACCGCATAGATGATCATCACGATGGAGGGCGGAATGAGGATGCCGAGCGATCCGGAAGTGGCGATCACGCCCACCGCGAAGCGCTTCGGATAGCCGTACTTCAGCATCGCCGGCAGCATCACCGACCCGATCGCGGCCACCGTCGCCGGGCTCGACCCGGATATGGTGGCAAAGAAGGCGCAGGCCAGCACGGCCGCCATCGCCAGCCCGCCCGGCATCCAGCCCACCAGCGCCTGGGCAAAGCGGATGATGCGTGCCGCCGCGCCGCCCTCGGTCAGAAACGCGCCGGAGAGGATGAAGAAGGGTACCGCCATGATCGCGAAACTCTCCAGCCCGGTGAACAGGCGCTGCGAAATCACGTCCACCGTTTCCAGCGAAAAGGAGGAAAACAGCACCAGGAAGGTCAGCACGGTCATGCCGAGCGCGATCGAAATCGGCGTGCCGGTGAGAAGCAGCACGATCAGGATGGCGATGATGGTCACCGCGGTCATGCGCGAGATTCCCCGACGGCCTCGGGCGCATGGCGGGGCAATTCCCCGGTGCGCAGGTAACGGGTCATCACCTGCACGAAGCGGTAGCACATCAGGGCCGAACCCAGCGGGATGCAGAGGTAGACGATCCACATCGGCCATTCGAGGTCGGGCGACACCTGCCCGGTGTCGCGAATGAACAGCACCCAGCGCACGCCCACCACGGCGATGACCGCGGTGAAAAACGCGCCGAGCCCGAGCGCGACAGTGACCAGCGCGCGCCGCGCGCTCGGCCCGACGTTTTCCACCAGCACATCGACGCCGATGTGGATGCCGGTGCGCACGCCGTACGCCGCGCCGAACTTCGCCATCCAGATGAACAGGTAGATGCACAGCTCCTGCGCCCAGGAGAAGTGAATCTGGCGCGCGTAAGCCCAGAGCGCCTCCACGCGCAGCGCTTCGCGATGCAGGATCGAGGCGAAAATGACCAGAGTGGCCGCCGCCATCAGCCCGGCGATCAGCCACTCTTCGAGGTGATCGAGAAAGCGGTTCAGCCGGGAAATCAACAGCGGCGGCCTACTTCTTCTTGTTCTTGCCGGCGCGCGCCGCCAGCGATTCGGCCGCTATCGCGTACACGGCCCTCAGATTGTCGGCCCCGACCACCGCTTCGAACCTGCGGTGCACCGGCATGAGCGCCTGGCGCCAGCGCGAGCGCTCGTCTTCGGGCAGAACGTAGATCTCGGTCTTGCCGGAAGCGCGCACCGCCGCCAGCGCCGCCTCGTTTTCCTTCTCCGCGATCTCGCGCTCGTAGCGTGTGGCTTCCGCGAGCGCCTTTTCGAGCTGGGCGCGCAGCGCAGCGGGCAGCCCGTCCCAGAACTTCTTGTTGGTCACCACCGCATAGACCAGGTAGCCGTGGTCCGAGATCGTCAGGTGCTTCTGCACCTCGTGCATCTTCTGCGTATAGAGGTTGGACAGGGGGTTCTCGGTCCCGTCGACTACGCCTTGCTGAAGCGCGGTGTAGACCTCGGAGAACGCCATGACCTGAGGCAAGGCGCCCAGCTCGCGGACCATCGCTTCGAGCACCTTCGAGGACTGGATGCGCAGGCGCAGTCCTCGGAAGTCGCGCAGCGTGCGCAGCGGCCGGTTGGCCGAGAACTGCTTGAAGCCGTTGTCCCAGTACGCGAGCCCCTTGATGCCGCGCGGCTCGAGCTGCGCGAAGAGCCTGCGTCCGATCTCGCCATCGGTCACCCGATCGACCGTCGCCCGATCCGGGAACAGGTAAGGCAGGTCGAAAAGCTCGAACTCGCGCACTCCGAGCGGCCCGAACTTCGATACCGACGGCGCCAGCATCTGCACCGCGCCCCGCTGCAGCGCCTCCAGCTCTTCGCGGTCCTTGAACAGCTGGCTGTTGGGATAGACCTCGACCTTGACCGCGCCCCCGGTGTACTTCTCGGCCAGCTCACGGAAGCGCTCCGCGGCCTTGCCCTTCGGGGTATCGGGCGCAACCACGTGGCTGAACTTGATGACGACCGGCGCGGCGTGCGCCAATGGCGCCAGCGCGGCCCAGGCGATGGCGATGACAAGTCCGATTATTCTCATGCGCTCCTCCGGCCGCGAGTCTATCAGCCGTCCGCCATCGTTTCCCACTCGATGCGCACGCCGGGCTCGCCGGCCCCCGGCCGATGATCGGCTGCCACGCCGAGCCCGGGCACCCAGGCGAGCACTTCGCCGCAGAACACCAGCGGCAGCCGGCCCCGCTCCCACGCCGGCACGCCGGCTTCCTGCAGAAGTTTCTTCAGTGCCCGGCGCACACGACCCGGGTCGGGAAGAAACGTCTCGCCTCCGCGCCGCAGCCGTACCGTGACCGTCTGTCGTTCGCAACGCGCCTGCGCGATGCCCTCGCCCGTCGTGCGCACGAAGCGCAGTCGGCCGAGCCCGTCCGGCAGATCCATCGCGTCCTCGCCGCGCCACGTGTGCGACCAGTCCTTGCCGGCCGCGCGCCGGGCCACCAGCCTCACGCGACCTCGATGCCGGCGCACATCCACGGCGCCGAAGGCCACGCACACCCGCGCATCTGCAGCCGCGTCCAGACACTGGCGCAGCGCCTCCTCCAGCCGCGCGCGCGGCGGCGGGGGCAGCCCGCGATTGGCGAAGAGCACGCGCAGGACGTTCAGTGCGCGCTCGATCGGAAGCCCCCTCAGCGCCTCGACGCGCACGCCGCCTGCGTCCCCGGCCGACCGAAGATCGATCTCGCCCAACGCATCGGCGATCGCCGCCGCGTCCGCGAGATTGCGAGCGGCCCGCGCAAGGGTTTCGCGCCACGCCGGAAAGCGTTCGCCGACGAGTGGCAGCAGCCGATGCCGGAGAAAATTGCGATCGAGCACGGTATCGCGGTTCGACTCGTCTTCCACCCAGGACAGACCCCGCAGCCGTGCGTGTGCGAGGATCCGTTCGCGGGTGATGCCGAGCAGCGGCCGCAGCAGGATTGGCGGCCGCGGCGAACCCGGTTCCGCCGGGAGCGCTCGCGTGACCGACATCGCGCTCAAGCCTTTCGGGCCGGCACCGCGCAGCAGTTGCAGCAGCAAGGTCTCCGCCTGATCGTCCAGATGATGGCCCAGCGCCAGGTAATCGGCGCGTACCCGCGCGAAGACCGCATAGCGCGCGCGCCGCGCCGCCGCTTCCGGGCCCGCTCCCCCGTTGCGAGGCACCGCCACGCTCACCGTGCAGAACGCCACCGACCGCTGCTCGCACAAGGCGCGGCTGAACGCCTCCCAGCGGGCCGCGTGCGGACTCAAACCGTGATTGACGTGAAGCGCGGAGAGCGTCAGGCGCAGCTCCGGGGCCAGGCGATGCAGCACGTCGAGCAGCACCACCGAGTCGACTCCGCCGGAGAGCGCTACGCACACGGAGCGATCTCGAAGACCCAGGGATTGGAGGACCTGCCCGACGCTCTCGGCAATGCTGGCCATGATTCTTCAACCCGCTGCAGGCAAGACACCCCCGCGTCAGGCGGGGTATCGGGCACGGCGCAGGCGCCGGCTCAGGCGGACCCTTCCTTGAACTTCCCGTAGGCCATCAGTCGCGCGAAACGCTCTTCGAGCAGCTGATTGATCGGTTTGTCCTGAAGCTCGGAGAGCACGTCCTGAATCACCTTGCGAACGGTCTGCATCACGGTGACTGGGTCGCGGTGCGCCCCGCCGAGTGGTTCCGGGATGATGCGGTCGATCAGCCCGAGCGTCTTCAGCCGGTGCGCCGTGATGCCGAGGGTCTCGGCGGCCTCCGGCGCCTTGTCGGCGCTCTTCCAGAGGATCGACGCGCAGCCCTCGGGCGAGATGACCGAATAGATCGCGTACTGCAGCATCAGGGTCGCGTCGCCCACCGCAATGGCGAGCGCCCCGCCCGAACCACCCTCGCCGATCACCGTGACCACGATCGGCACCCGCAACTCGGACATCGCGTAGAGGTTGCGGCCGATCGCTTCGGACTGGCCGCGCTCTTCCGCGCCCACGCCCGGGTAGGCGCCGGGCGTGTCGACAAAAGTCAGTACCGGCAGGCCGAACCTTTCTGCGAGCTTCATCAGACGCAGCGCCTTGCGATAGCCTTCGGGCTTGGGCATGCCGAAGTTGCGGTGCAGCTTCTCCTTGGTGTCGCGCCCTTTCTGGTGGCCGATCACCACCACCGACTGGTTGCCGAAGCGGGCGAGGCCGCCGACGATCGACGGGTCTTCGGCAAAAGCGCGGTCGCCGTGCAATTCCTCGAAGTCGGTAAACAGACCCTGCACGTAATCGAGCGTGTAGGGCCGCTGCGGATGGCGCGCGACCTGGGAGATCTGCCACGCCGAAAGCTTGGCGTAGATCTCCTTGGTCAGCGCAGCGCTCTTCTTCTGCAGCCGCGCGATTTCCTCAGAAATGTCGACCGCGGAGTCGTCCTGCACGAAACGCAGCTCCTCGATCTTGGCCTCGAGCTCCGCGATCGGCTGTTCGAAGTCCAGAAACGTGGTCTTCATGGGCGGTTATTCTATCGCCCGCGACTACCTGCCGTAGTTGCTCACCAGATAGTCCACGATCGGCGGCACGTCTTCCTCGCGGATCGGCGCGCCCATCGCCTTGATCATCTTGTTCACCGAAGCCTCCCAGCCCTTGCGATCCAGGAACGGTGAATTCATCTGGATGTAGTCGAGGCTGTGGCACATGATGCAGTTCGCCTCGACCAGCTCGCGGCCCGGCGCATCCTTGAGCCGCAACGCCTGCTCGTCCGCCCAGGCGCTGTGCGCGCCGCACAACGTCAGCATGAAAATCCAGTAGCGCATCGCCATAGCTCCCCGCTGCGATCAGGTGACGACCAGTTCGACGGTCTGCACCACGTTGTTGTGGTAGCCGGCGGGATTGAAGATCAACTCGAAGGTCTGGGTGGTGCCGGCGCGATTCGAGGCTCTCGCCATCACGATCTGGCGCCCCGGGCGTTGCGGGCGCATCCGGTAGGACCACTGACGCCAGGAAAAGCGCCCATGTTCGGCTGCCAGTGCCGCCCGCTGCCAGCTCTCGCCCGCATCCGCCGACACTTCGACCGTGGCGATGCCATGACCACCATCCCATGCGACCCCTCTGATCTCGATCTCCCGGCCGGCCGTGACCACACTGCCCGACGCGGGCGCGGTAATCAGCGAATTGACCACCATCTCCGTAATCGGCGTTGTGGTCTCCGTCTCCTGGGTGATGAAGCGGTCGACCACCGGAAACCGGCCCTTCGGGATGCGATAGGCCGGGTTCATCCAGAAGCCGGCGAAAGGCGCGCTCAGGGCTCGGATGGCAGTCAGATGCTTGATCCAGTAGGTCGCGGTCCAGCCGGCGACCACCAGCCGCGCAGGAAATCCGTTCCAGTGCGGCAGCGGCTCGCCGTTCATCTCGTAGGCCACCAAGGTATGCTCGTCCAGCGCCTTCCACAGCGGCAGGCTCTTCACGAAATCGGGCGTTGCCGGATGCACCGCGAAGTCCGCGCCATCGAAGGCGATCTCGACGGCTTCCTTCTTCAGGCCGGCCCGCGCCAGCAGGTCCTTCAGGCGGACACCCGCCCACCGCGCGTTCCCGATCGCGCCGTGTCCCCACTCCACCCCTGGAACGTGCGGTGTGGACAGGCCGCGCCGGTTTCCGGAGCACATGCACACCGCCGCGACTTCCACACGCTCGAACTCGCTCTTTAACTGCGCCAGCGTCACCTGGTACGGGCGAGCAATCGCCTCACCGGCGATCGTGAGGTGCCATGTCGAGGCCTCGATCCGCGGGATGCCGGCGAGGTGATAACGCACGAAAAACGCTTCGTTCGGCGTGAAGAGCTGCTCGAAGTAGCTCACCGGCGTCTCGAAGTTCGGCGGACGCCACGTCTTCTTGATCAGCGGCACCTTGCCCGGCAGGGACGCGAGCGTGCTCGATTCCAGCGTGCCGCGAGGCAGCACCGCCGGCCCGAGGTCCGCGCCCCGGGCCAGGCGCTGCGTCACGCCGCCGATCGCGCCGGCGAAGAGCCAGCCGCCGGCGCCCGTCAGGAAATCCCGCCTATTGCCCATCGCGCCTCCCGTCCGATGATTCTCACCGCGCCCGGATGCACGGTCAGAACAGCACGCCGGCCTTGCCGCGCGGATCGCCTTCGGCCAGCGCTTCGCCGCTTCTCTTGTCGAAGTAGACCGCCTGCATGTTGCCCCACTTGCGCCGTCCCGCCTCGACCGCGTGTCCCTTGGCTCTGAGCGCCGCCACCCACTCAGCCGGGAAGCCGCCCGGTTCGAACTCGACGCGGTCGGGCAAGTACTGGTGATGGTAACGCGGCAGGGCGAGCATACGCGCCAGATCGAAGGCCGGGTTCAGCGCATAGTCCAGAATCCCCAGCGTGACCATGCTGATGATGCGCGAGCCGCCGGGCGTCCCGAACACCAGCACCCCGCGCGCGTCCTCGACGAAGGTCGGCGACATCGACGACAGCGGACGCTTGCCCGGCGCGATGGCGTTGGCTTCGTTTCCCACCAGCTTGTACAGGTTCGGCGCGACCGGGCTGAGCGTGAAGTCGTCCATGTGATTGTTGAGCAGCACACCGGTGTCGCCGGCCACGAAGCCGGAACCGAACGGCGCGTTGATCGAGAGCGTGGCGGCCACGCGGTTGCCATGGCGGTCCATGATCGAGAAATGCGTGGTGTGGTTGCCCTCTTCGGCGGGCTCGACGATTGGGGGCAGCGCGCTGCTCGGCGTGGCGCGCTCCGGATCGATGCTCGCGCCGCGCTGCCGGGCATAGTCGCGCGAGGCGAGCCGCGCCACCGGCACCCGGACGAAGTCGGGATCGCCCATGAAGCGGGCGCGATCGTTGTAGCCGCGGCGCCAGGCCTCGACCACGAAGTGCGCGCGCTGCACCTCGCTCAGCGTCTCCAGTGGCAGCGATTCGAGGATCTGCAGCGTTTGCGCCAGCACCAGACCGCCCGACGAGGGCAGCGGCGCGGTGATCACGCGCATCCCGCGGAAACTCAACCTGAGCGGTTCACGCTCCACCACGCGATACCCGGCCAGGTCCTGCAGCGTCCACAGCCCCCCCGCGGACCGCACCGCCGCGACCATGCGCTCGGCTACCTCGCCCTTGTAGAACCCGTCCCGGCCCTCGCGCGCGAGGCGCTCCAGCGTCGCCGCGAGCTGCGGCTGTTTCAGCACGAACCCGACCGTGGGGGCTTTGCCGCCATCGAGGAAGTGCGCTGCATCGGGCCGGCCTTTGAGCAGCGCCTCGCGGTAACCCGCTGCCCAGGCGTAGCGCGCGTCCACCGCAAAACCTTCCCGCGCCAACCGCACCGCGGCGGCGAGCGTTGCCTGAAGCGGCAGGCTGGCGTAGCGACCGGCCAGCCAGTCGATGGCCGCCGGTATGCCCGGAATCGCGGCGGCCGTGGCTCCGTCCAGCGATCGTCGCTGCCGCGCAGATCCGTCTTCGTTGACGTAGAACTCGCGCGTGGCCCGGGCCGGCGCGGTTTCGCGCGCGTCGATGAAAGTCTCGAACCCGTCGTCTGCGCGATGCAGCAAATAGAAGCCGCCGCCGCCCAGACCGGAGGCGAACGGCTCGACCACGGCCAGCGCCGCCGTCAGCGCGATCGCGGCGTCGAATGCCGTCCCGCCTCGGTCCAGGACTTCGCAGCCGGCTCTGGTGGCCAGCGGATGCGCGGAAGCGATCGCGCACGATTCCGCGGCCTTTGCCGCCTGCGAGACAACGGCCAGCAGCCACAAGCAGGCGAGCAGCAGCGTGCGCCGCAGCAGGGCCGGCCATCGGAAAGAAAGCATCAGCGAAGTTTAACGGGCGCTCGCCGGGCGCAACAAACGATGGCTCGTCGCAACCGATCGCGGCTCACGGCCGATCCGGCTTGCCTTCAGCGAGCGAGGTTTCGCGCGTGCCCCCGGTCCACTCGATCAGCAGGCGGTAGCCGACCGCGAGCAGCGTCGGCCCGAGAAAGACGCCGATGAATCCGAACGCAATCGCACCGCCCAGCACGCCGAGAAAGACCATGACGAACGGCAGGTGGCTCCCGCGACTGATCAACATCGGCTTGAGCACGTTGTCCACGCCGCTGACCACAACCAGTCCCCAGACCAGCACGAAGACCGCCCAGGCGGGCGAGCCCTGCACGTAGAGCCAGATCCCTGCCGGCATCCAGACGAGCGGCGGCCCCACCGGAACGATCGACAGGAAGAACGTCGCCAGCCCGAGCAGCGCCGCCGCCGGCACGCCGGCGATCCCGAATCCGATCCCCGCGAGCAGACCCTGCGCGAGCGCCGTGCCCAGGATCCCGTACACGACGCTGGAGACCGTCGCACCCGCGACCTCGATGAGGCGCCGGGCGCGCGCGCCGGCCAGGCGCTCCATCACCGCCATGAGGCGTGCGAGCGCCGCCTCGCCGTTGCGCAGCAGAAAGAAGGTCAGGAACACGCTCAGCCCCAGATGCAACAGCCCTGCACCCATGGCCTGTCCTGCGGCGAGCAGCGCCGAGCGTGCCAGCGGCGTCAGTTCGCGCAGGCCGGCGGCGCCGCCTTCGGTCAGACCGCGCCAATAGTCGGCCAGGGGTGTACCGATCAGCGGCAGGCGCGCCAGCCACTCGGGCGGTCCGGAGAGTGCGCTCTCGAAGAAGCGGTGTGCCACCTGCACCAGTCGGTCGGCGTTTTGCGCGATCGCGTTGGCTGCGATTGCGAACGGCCCCACCACGACGAGCACCATCGCCGCGGTCACCAACAGCGCAGCGAGGTTGCGGCGCCCGCCCAGCCGGTCGCGCAGGCGGGTGTACACCGGCCAGCTCGAAAACGCCAGCACCGCCGCCCACAGCAGGTCGGTCAGAAACGGGCGCAGGACCAGGAAGCAGCCCGCGATCAGAACGAACAGGATGCCGAACCCGAGAATCTGATCGGTGCGCGTGGTCCGGTTCATGAAGCCGCCTGCACGCGTGGGGCCGCCATGGCGTCAGCTCGCGCCAGGGCCGCTGCGCCGGACCCGGAACCATGCGGCGTACAGCGCGGGCAGGAACAGCAGGGTCAGCAAGGTCGCGGAGATCAAGCCGCCCATGATCGCCACCGCCATCGGGCCCCAGAACTCGCTGCGCGACAGCGGAATCATCGCCAGCACGGCGGCGGCCGCGGTCAGGACGATGGGGCGGAAGCGCCGCACCGTGGCTTCCACGACGGCCTCCCAGCGCGAGCGCCCGTCCCTGATGTCGCGCTCGATCTGGTCCACGAGAATCACGGAGTTGCGCATGATCATGCCGAACAGGGCGATCACGCCGAGGTTGGCGACGAAGCCGAACGGGACATTCCAGGTGAGCAGGATGAACGCCACGCCGATCAGGCCGAGCGGAGCGGTCAGCAACACCATGACGGTGCGCTGCAGGCTCTGCAGCTGGATCATGAGCAGGGTCAGCACCACCAGGATCATCACCGGCATGACGGCGATGATCGACTGCTCGCCCTTGGCGCTTTCCTCGATCGCCCCGCCGGTTTCGATCCGATAGTGCTGCGGCAGCTTCGCCTTGATCGGTTCGAGCATCGGTTCGATCTGCTTCGACACGACCGGGGCCTGGATGTCGCCGCGCAGGTCGGCGCGCACCGTCACGGTCGGCTGGCGGTTGCGGCGCCAGATGATGCCTTCCTCGAAGCCGTATTCGATGCGCGCGATCTGCGACAGCGGGACCCATTTGCCGCTGGCGGTCGGCACGTTGATGTCCGCCAGCCGGCCCGGATCGACGCGCTCCGCCGCCTCGGCCCGGGCCAGCACCTCGATCAGGTCGTCGCGCTCGCGGTACTGCGTGATGCCGAAACCGGTCAGGATCGAGTTGAGCACGGTGGAAAGCCCCTGCGAGCTCACACCGATCAGGCGCGCCTTGTTCTGGTCGATCTCGAGCCGCACGGTCTTGGTTTGCTCGTTCCAGTCCAAGTGCACGTTGTCGGTATGCGGATTGGCGCGCATGACGCCGGCGATCTCGTTGGCGATACGCCGCAGCGTCGCGACGTCGCTGCCGCTCACGCGGAATTGCACCGGGTAGCCGACCGGCGGACCGTTCTCCAGCCGGTTGACGCGCCCGCGCAGCAGCGTGAACTCGGTTTCGAGAATGCGCTCGAGCCGCACGGCCACGCGTTCGCGGGCCCGGCTGTCGCGGGTCAACAAAACGACCTGCGCGAAGTTGGGGTGGTTCAGCTGCTGATCGATCGGCAGGTAGAAGCGCGGGCTGCCGCCGCCCACGTAGGCGACGTAGCTGAGCACGTCCGGGTCGCGCTCGAGCGCTTTCTCCATGCGCCGCACCTCGCGCTCCGTAGCCTGGAAGGAGGCGCCCTGCGGCAGCCACAGATCGAGCATCAGCTCGGGGCGGTTGGACGAGGGAAAGAACTGCTGCTGGACGAACTTGAAGCCGAACAACGCCACCAGGAAAACCGCGAGCGTGATCGCGATGACGGTCTTGCGCCAGGTGACGCAGAGCTCCACCAGCCGGCGAAAAGCGCGGTAGAACGGCCGCTGGTAGACCTGCGTGTCATGCGCGCGCGCTTGTGGCGCAGGAATCCGGCGCGGGCTCAGGCGGTGCAGCGGCGCCTGCACGAAACGCTGGAACCAGGTCGGCCTGCTCCGGGCACGCGCGAAGTCGGGCAGCAGCTTGTAGCCCAGGTAGGGCGTGAACAGCACGGCCACCACCCAGGACACCAGCAACGCGATCGTGACCACCGCGAAGATCGAGAAGGTGTATTCGCCGGCGGAGGATTTCGCAAAACCCACCGGCAGGAAGCCGGCGGCGGTGATCAGCGTGCCGGTCAGCATGGGAAACGCGGTCGACGTGTAGGCGAAGCTGGCGGCCTTGGCACGCTCCCACCCCTGCTCCATCTTGGTGGCCATCATCTCCACCGCGATGATCGCGTCGTCGACCAGCAGTCCGAGCGCGATGATCAGTGCGCCGAGCGAGATGCGCTGGAAGTCGATGCCGTAGAGCATCATCACCAGAAAGGTCACCGCCAGCACCAGCGGAATGGACAGCGCCACCACCAGGCCGGTGCGCGCGCCCAGGCTGAGGAAGCTCACGCCCAGGACGATGACGATCGCCTCGGTCAACGTCTTCATGAACTCGCGAACCGAGCGGCTGACCACCGCGGGCTGATTGGCGTACTGATGCACTTCGATGCCTACCGGCAGCCCGCGCCGGATGCGTTCGAAGGCCGCGTCGAGGTCGCGCCCGAGCTGCAGGATGTCACCGCCCTTGGCCATCGACACCGCGAGCGCGATTGCTTCCTGGCCCATGTAGCGCACCTTCAGCTCCGGCGGGTCGGCGTAGCCGCGGTACACCCGCGCGATGTCGCCCAGGCGGAACAGGCGCCCGTTGGCGGTGATGCCGATCTCGCGGATGCTTTCCACCGAATCGAAGCTTCCGGACACTCGCAAGTAGATGCGGTCGGCGAGCGTGTCGATGCTGCCGGCCGGCGTCATCGCGTTCTGCTGCTGCAACACCTGGAAGATGGCCAGCGGGTCGATGCCGAGATTGGCCAGCTTGCGGTGCGAAAGCTCGACGTAGATTTTCTCGTCCTGCGCGCCGATCAGGTCGGCCTTGGCCACGCCGGGAACCCGCAGGATCTCCTTGCGCACCTCTTCCACGTAGTCCTTCAGCTCCGCGTAGCCGTAGCCGTCGGCGGTGAAGGCGTAGATGTTGCCGTACACGTCGCCGAACTCGTCGTTGAAGAACGGGCCGAGCACGCCCTGGGGAAGCGTGTGGCGGATGTCGCCGATCTTCTTGCGCACCTGGTACCAGACGTCAGCCACTTGTCGCGGCGGCGTGGAATCCTTCAGGATCACGAAGAGGGTGGATTCCCCGGAGCGCGAATAGCTGCGCACCACGTCCAGGTAGGGGGTCTCCTGCAGCTTCTTCTCGATGCGCTCGGTGACCTGCGCTTCCATGTCGCGCGGGCTGGCGCCCGGCCACAGCGTGCGCACCACCATCACCTTGAAGGTGAAGTCCGGATCTTCGGCCTGGCCCAGGCGGAAGTAGGCATAGATGCCGGAGCCGGCCAGCGCGAGCATGAAGAAGAACACCAGCGACTGGTGCTCCAGAGCCCATTCCGACAGATTGAAGCGGCTCACACGTCGCCTTCGTCGAGCACTCGCACGCTCTCGCCCTCGAACAGCTTGTGCACGCCCGCGCGCACCACCAGCTCGCCGTCCTTCAGGCCGGAGAGGATCGAGACCCTGTCCTCGTGGTAGCCGCCGATCTCGACCGCAACCGCTCGGACCCGCTTCGAAACCGGATCGATGACCCAGACCGCGACGCGTTCACCCTGCTTGAACACGGCGCTGGCAGGCAACTCGACCGCGGCGCTCCGGCCCACGCCGCGCAGGAACACGTTGGCCGTCATGCCCAGCTTCATCGTCGCGTCGGCGTCGAGCACCGTGATGCGCGCGGCATAGGTGCGCGTCACCGCATCCGCCGACGGACTGATTTCGCGCACGCGCCCGCGGTAGGTCCGGCCCGGAACAGCCCACAGCGTGATGTCGATCTGCGCCGCGCTGCTCAGGTCGGCGAGCCGGTTCTCGGGAACGTTGATCTCGATTTCCTTTTCCGAGGTTTGTGCCAGGCGTGCCACCACCTGGCCGGCAGCCACGACTTGCCCGACCTCGGCTTCGATCGCGGTGATGACGCCCGCCTGATCGGCGCGCAGCTCGGTGTAGGCTGCTTGGTTGCGCGTGACGCTGAGTTGGGCCCGCGCCTGCTCCAGGCGCGCGCTGGCCACCTCGTAGGCCGTGCGCCGGCGGTCGAACTCCGCCTGACTGATGAACTTCTTTTCGAGCAGTTCGGCGTAGCGCGCCAGATCGGCTTTGGCCTGCTCGTAATCGGCGCGGGCGGCGGCGAACTGGGAACGCGCCGCCTCGGCGTTTAGCCGCTGGTCGGCCGGGTCGAGGCGGGCGAGAAGCGCGCCCTTTTCCACGGTGTCGCCCACGTCGACCAGGCGCGCGACGAGCTTGCCGGAAACGCGAAAGCCGAGTGCCGACTCGTAGCGCGGGCGCACGTCGCCCGAATAGGCCGTCTCGGCGCTGCGCGCGCCCATCACGACGCGTACCGCGTTGACCGCGCGCGGCTGCGGCGGCGCTGGGCTCTCCTGCGAGCAACCGGGCAGTGTCGTCGCTGTCAGCGCCAGGCAAAACCAGATCAGCCGCGGGCGCGCCGAAGCGACCCGCGGCGGCGGCTGTTTCATCGCGTCCTCCCGCCGCCGGGCCGCCGCATCGTGGGGGCGACCGGCCTACAACACCACTTCCACCGGCTGTCCGGGATGCAGCCTCAGTGCCGCCTCCGGCGCCGGGCGCGCCTCGACCAGGAAATGCAGGCGTTGCGCGCCTTGCCCTTCGGTGGCCGGCTCCGCGAGCGGCGACACGTAGGCGATTTCGGCGCTGACCTCCCCGCACCCCGGGCAGCGCAGGCGCACGCCCTGCCCATGGTGCAGCGCCGCTGCAACGTGTGAAGGCACCAAGAAGCGCACCTTGATGTCCTGCGGGGCAAGGATGGCGATCACCGCAAGGCCCGCCTCCACCCATTCGCCCACCGTGTACGCGGTCTCGACCACCACGCCGTCGCGCGGCGCTTTCGCCGTCTTGAGCTCCAGACGCCACTGCGCCTGCGCGAGCGCCGCCTTGGCCGCGTTGAGTTCCGCCTCGGCGCCGCGCATCGGCGCTTCCTGCGCGCCGCGCCGCGCGGCCCGCAGCTGCGCTTGCGCCGCCTTCACCCTGGCCTGCGCTTCGCGCAGTGCGCGCGCCTCCTCTTCGACCTGAAGCGAGAACAGCGTCTGTCCAGAGCGCACGCGCTCGCCGCGTCTGACGTTGAGCCGGGCAAGGTTGCCCGAGAGCGGTGCGGCGACGTGCACGTACTGCGCCTGGGCGTAGCCGGGGAAAGTCCGCACTTCCTGCTGCGAACAGGCGGCCAGAGCCAACGCCGCGGCGACAAAGGCGGCGCGCGGGCGTTGCATTACTGGACGTCCTCCCGCAACAGCTGGTTCACGCCGGCGATGTCGGCCTCGGCCAGTTTGCCGACCGCGGCTTTCAGGCGCAGCTGATTGAGGATCGTGTTGTAGAGCGCTTGCGAGAGGTCGCGGCGCGCCCGGGCCAGCTGCTGCTCGGCGTTGAGCACGTCGACCGCGGTGCGCACAC
Source organism: Burkholderiales bacterium (assembly GCA_035560005.1). Lineage (NCBI taxonomy): Bacteria > Pseudomonadati > Pseudomonadota > Betaproteobacteria > Burkholderiales > Burkholderiales bacterium. Next base: position 43,487 of record DATMAN010000029.1, read on the forward strand.
CGACCTCCTGGCCGAGCTTGGTCGATTCCAGCTGCAGCTGGGTCGAGGATACCGCCTGTTCCAAGGCGCTCACCTGGGCCAGTCCGGAGGTCACCCCGAGAAACGCCTCGCGGGTTCTTTGTGCCACCGCGCGCCGCGTGCTTTCCAGCTCCTGGCGCGCCCGCTCCTGGTTGGCCGCGGCCTCGCGCACGCGCGAATCGATGCCGCCGCCCTGGTACAGCGGCACGTTCAGCTGCAGGCCGATCACGGCCGCGGTCACGTCGGCACCGGCGCCGGTCGTCGACTGCCCGGAGTACCGGTGGTTGAGCGAGCCGACCGCGTCCAACGTCGGCAAGTGCCCGGCACGCGCGCGCTCGACCTCGCGCTGCGCCAGCTCCAGGCTCTGTTGGGCGAGCCGTACGTCGATGCTCGACTCATAGGCCAGGTCCACCCACGCCTTCATGTCGTTGGGTTCGGGCGCACTCAGACTGATCGGCAACTTCAGGCCCGCCAGCGGCCCTTCGATCGGGCGCCCCACGAGGACTTCGAGCGCCCGGTTGGCCACTTCCAGCTCGTTGAGCGCCGCGATCTCCTGCGCGACCACCAGGTCGTAGTTGGCCTGCGCCTCGCGCTGATCGGTGATGGTGGCCGTGCCCACGATGAAGTTGCGCTTGGCTTGCTCCAGCTGCTGGGCGACCGCGGTCTTCTGTGCCCGGATGGTGTTGAGGTTGGCGCGCGCCAGCAGGACGTTGAAATAGGCCTGCGCGACCCGGACCATCAGGTCCTGCGACGCCAAATCGAGTTGCGCCTCGGACTGCCTGACCTGGATCTTCGCCTGGTCGTAGATCACCCGGTTGTCGCGGCGATAGAGGGGCTGAGTCACCGTGACGCCGTAGTTGTAGGTATTGAAGCTTTCGGTGCCGGAAGTGAACAGGCTGCTTTTGTACTCGGTATCCAGCCGGTTCCAGTTGTAGCCGGCGTCGAAATCCACCCGCGGCAGCAGAAGCGCTCGCCCTTGCGGCAGCCTCTCCTGCCCGGCGATAAATTGCGCCTTGGCGGCGGCGTATTGCGCGTCCTGCAGCTGCGCATCGCGGTAAAGGCTCAGCAGATCCGCACAGTACACGGGCGACGCGGACAATGCGCCCGCCACCAGCCACCAGAGTCGATTCATCGGGACCTCCCCCTTCTGTTATCCATGTTGATGACCCGCGGCGCGCTGGCCGCCCTGCGCTCCCGGCCACGCGGCGTGAGCCCGTTGATCGTCATGTCCAGGTGCAGCTCCAGGTAGCGCTCAGGATCGATGTGCTTGCTGTCGCAGATGTCGAAGGAATGCCGCCACAACAGCAGATAAACCATCGGCGCCAGCAACAGGCGGGTGGCGTAATTGGCATCGACCTCGCGGAATTCCCCGCTGCGGATGCCCTGCTCGAGCACGCCCTGCACCAGGCGAAAGCTGCGCGTGATCACCTCGTCGTAGTAAAACTTTCCGATTTCGGGAAAGTTCCGGCACTCCGAGAACATCAGCTTGGGAATGCCTCCGAGCTTCGTGTCGCCCACCGACGCCCACCAGCCGAACATGATCTGCCGCAGCAGATCGCTGGCGCGTCCCTTGTGTTCCTCCAGCTGGCGCTCGCCGCGTTCGATCAGCGGCACGATACCGGAGCGGATCACCGCCTTGAACAGCTCCTCCTTGCTGGAGAAGTACAGATACAGCGTCCCCTTGCTGACACCGGCTCGCGCTGCCACGTCATCCAACCGGGTCGCGGCGTAGCCTCTTTCGACGAACAGGTCCAGCGCCGCCGCCAGCAGCTCGGCGGGGCGCGCCTCCTTGCGGCGGGTCCAGCGCCGATCGGGTCTTGGCAGGTGCATGACGGACGAAAATGACCGAGCGGTCAGCAATATACCGTGCCGCGCGAGTGCGTCAAGAAGTTTGACTCACGGGCTCTATAATCGTCGTATGCCGCAGGACGTGACGGTCCCCCCGGTCCATCCGCAGGCGGAATGCACCATGGCTTCCACGAGGCCGCCGGCCGTAGCCGGGCTGTTCTATCCCTCCGAGGCGCGCGATCTGCAACGGGAAGTCGCGCGCCTGCTCGCAGCGGCGTCGACGCCTGCGCGAGCGCCGCTGCCCAAGGCCTTGCTCGTCCCGCATGCGGGTTACGTCTACTCGGGCCCGGTGGCCGCGAGCGGGTATGCGCGCATCGCGCCGCTGCATGGCCGCATCGAGCGGGTCGTCCTGCTCGGCCCGGCGCATCGGGTGGCGGTGCGCGGCCTGGCACTGCCCTCGGTCGACGCGTTCGCCACGCCGCTCGGCGCGGTCCGCCTCGATCGCCCGAGCATGCAGGCGCTCGCCGGCTGGCCGCAGGTTTGCGTGAGCGACCGCGCGCACGCCGAGGAGCACTCGCTGGAAGTACATCTGCCGTTTCTGCAGGCGCTTCTCGAGGATTTTTCCCTGGTCCCGTTCGCGGTCGGCGACGCCACCGAATGGGAAGTCGCCGCCGTGCTGGAGCGGCTTTGGGGCGGCGACGAGACCCTGGTGGTCGTCAGTTCGGACCTTTCGCACTATCTCCCCTATACTGGCGCCCGCGCCATGGACGAGGCCACCGCCCGGCGCATTCTGCGCCTCGAACCCGGCCTCGACCACGATCAGGCGTGCGGCGCGGCACCCATCAACGGCCTGCTCGTCACCGCCCAGTCCCGTCGCCTGGGATGCGAGCTGATCGACCTGCGCAACTCGGGCGATACCGCCGGCGACTGCTCGCGGGTTGTGGGTTACGGGGCCTTCGGTTTCTATGAATCCGGCCGGCGCTGACAAGGGCACGGTCTTGCTGTGCATTGCTCGAGCCTCGATCGGCAGCCGCTTCGGGCTGCACTTGCCGAGCGACGAACAGCCCGCGTTCCTGCACGAACCGGCGGCCTCTTTCGTCACGCTGAAGCTCGAGGGCCGGCTGCGCGGATGCATCGGCAGTCTGCAGGCCAGCCGCCCGCTGGGCGAGGACGTGAAGCTCAATGCTCAGGCGGCGGCCTTCAGCGATCCGCGCTTCCAGCCGCTGTCGGCGGTGGAATTTCGCGACACGCGCATCGAAGTCTCGGTCCTCTCGCCCCTGCTCCCGATCGCCTTCGGCAGCGAGGATGAGGCGCTGGCGGCGCTGCGTCCGAACGAGGATGGGGTGGTGCTCGCCTGGCGCGAGCAGCGCAGCACCTTTCTGCCCCAGGTATGGGAAAGCGTGCAAGAGCCGCGCGCCTTCCTGGCCGAACTCAAACGCAAGGCCGGGCTTCCAATGCAGTACTGGTCTGAGGAAATCCGGCTGTATCGATACCGGGTGGAAAAATGGAGCGAAGCGCAGTGAGCGCGCATCCCGCACGCTGGTGGCACCGGCTGGAGGACGGGCGGGTCCAATGCGACCTGTGCCCGCGCGAATGCAGGCTGCACCCGGGGCAGCGCGGCGCCTGCTTCGTGCGCATGCGCGAAGGCGACGCCATGGTGCTCACCACCTACGGCCGTTCCTCGGGATTCTGCCTCGATCCCATCGAAAAGAAGCCGCTCAACCACTTCTATCCTGGCTCCAGCGTGCTCTCCTTCGGTACGGCAGGCTGCAACCTGGCGTGCAAGTTCTGCCAGAACTGGGACATTTCGAAGTCCCAGGACATGGACCGGCTCGCCGACCAAGCCGGACCGGAGCAGATCGCCGACGCGGCGCTGAAGCTCGGCGCCAGGAGCGTGGCGTTCACCTACAACGATCCGGTGATCTTCGCCGAGTACGCGATGGACGTGGCCGACGCCTGTCACGAACGCGGAATCAAGACCGTCGCGGTCACCGCGGGCTACATGCACGAGGCGCCGCGCCGCGAGTTCTACGCCAAGATGGATGCCGCGAACGTGGATTTGAAGGCCTTTACCGAAGAGTTCTACTTCAGGCTCACGGGCGCCCATCTGCGTCCGGTGCTCGACACGCTGAAGTACCTGCGCCATGAGACCGGCGTCTGGTTCGAGATCACCACACTCCTCATCCCCACCAAGAACGACGCCGACGAAGAGATCTACCGGATGAGCCGGTGGATCGGGAGCGAACTGGGTCCCGACGTGCCCTTGCACTTCACGGCCTTCCATCCCGACTGGAAGCTGACGGACCTGCCGCCCACGCCCCCGGAGACGCTCAGGCGCGCGCGGCGCATCGCGCTCGGCGAAGGACTGAAATACGTCTACACGGGCAACGTCCACGATCCGGAGGGCGGCACGACCTTCTGTCCCGGGTGTGGCCAGGCGCTGATCATGCGCGACTGGTACCGGATCCTCAGCTACCGCCTCGGCGCCGAAGGGTCCTGCACGGGCTGTGGCGCCGCCGTCCCCGGTCGCTTCGAGGCCTTCCACGGGCAGTTCGGGCGCCGGCGCATTCCGCTCGCCATCGGCGCCGCGTAGCCTTGCCCAGTCTCCTTCAACGACAGGCCGCTATCGAGACCGACGTCGGCCGGCTCGACGGCACGCTCGTCCTGCCCGAGTCTCCCAGGGGAATCGTGCTCTTCGCCCACGGCACCGGCAGCGGGCGGCTGTCTCCGCGCAACAACTTCGTGGCTGCGGTGCTGCATGAGCGCAGCATCGCGACCCTGCTGTTCGATCTGCTCACCCCGGCAGAAGACACTGAATACCGCACGCGCTTCGACATCGGCCTGCTCACCAGCAGGTTGCTGCTGGCCGCCGGATGGATGCGCGCGCAGCCGGAAAGCGCCGGACTGGCATTGGGCTACTTCGGCGCCAGCACCGGGGCAGCCGCCGCGCTGCGTGCCGCGGCCACCCCGGAGCATCCGCCCAAAGCGGTGGTCTGCCGCGGGGGACGGCCGGATCTGGCCGGGCCCGAGGTACTGGCCCGTGTGGGCGCTGCGACTTTGCTGCTGGTGGGTGGACGGGACACCGCGGTCCTCGCCCTGAACCGCGAGGCGCTTTCGCGCCTGAGCTGCGAAAAGCAGCTGCGCGTCATCCCGGGCGCGGGACACCTGTTCGAGGAACCGGGAACGCTGGAGCAGGTCGCCCAGTTCGCTGCCGACTGGTTCGAGAAGCACTTTACCCGGCCCGCCTCATCCTAGCCCTGCGCCCGACGCCGGCGGGCGGCCTGTGCGCGTCACCCGGGCGCGCTGCGCACCCCGGTGCCGGGCGAGGAAGGCAAGCTCAGCGCCGCGATGACTGCGTCGTCGTCGACCTGAGGAAAACTGCGGTAGAACTGTCCGACCGCGTGGAAATGTGCGGGCGCCTCGAGGCACACGATCTCGTCCGCAAGAGGCTTGAGGCGCTCCAATGTCTCGGTCGGCGAAACCGGGACCGCGCACACGAGTCTGCCGGGATTGCGCATGCGCAGGGCATGGAGCGCGGCGATCATCGTGGAGCCCGTGGCCAGACCGTCATCCACCACGATCACGATACGGCCGGCCGGATCGAGCGCCCCGCGCCCTTGGCTGTAAGCCGCGCGGCGCTCGCGCATCACCGCGAGCTGCCTCGCGCGTTCGCCTTCGATGTAATCGGACGTCGCGCCCGCCCTTTCAGCATGCGGGGCGACGAAGGACCAGCCCGACTCGTCTACCGCGCCCACCGCGTACTCCGGATTTCCCGGTGCGCCCAGTTTGCGCACCAGCACGACGTCGACGTCTCCGCCGAGGCGATCGGCGACGATCCGCGCCATCGGCACGGCGCCGCGCGGGATGCCGAGCACGAGGGGATTGCGGCCGCGGTAGTGTTCGAGCGCCGTCGCCAGCCGCGTCGCGGCCTCGGCGCGGTCGGCGAACATCTTGCCGCTCTCAGTGCAGGACCGAGGCGCCGACAGCCTGCGCGCGCCCGGCTTCCTGTGCGGCCGCGAGGCGCTCCGCCGCCTGGAGGGTGTTGCCGAGCAGCATGGTGATGGTCATCGGCCCGACGCCCCCCGGTACCGGCGTGAGAAATCCCGCGACTTCCTTGACGCCGTCGAAATCCACGTCGCCCACGAGCTTGCCGTCCGGCAGGCGATTGATGCCGACATCGATCACGCAGGCGCCGGGCTTGACCATGTCGGCGGTGATCATCCTCGGCTTTCCGGTCGCGACCACCAGGATGTCGGCGAGGCGGGTGTAGAGGCGCAGATCGCGCGTCTTGGAGGTGCAGATCGATACCGTCGCGTTGCGCGCGAGCAGCATCAGCGCCATCGGCTTTCCGACGATGTTGCTGCGCCCGACCACCACGGCATTGGCGCCCTCCAGCGGGATCTCATAGTGGTCCAGCAACGCCATCACCCCGTAGGGCGTGCAGGGCGGAAAGACCGAACCTCCGGTGACCAAGCCGCCCATATTGTAAAGGTGGAATCCGTCCGCGTCCTTGTCGGGCGAGATCGCTTCCAGCACCTTGTTGTTATCGATGTGCGGCGGCAACGGCAACTGGACCAGGATGCCGTGGATGCGCGGATCGCGGTTCAGCTCACGGATTCTGGCGAGCAAGGCCTCTTCGGGAACGTCCGCGGAATACTTGTGCACCTCGGAATGCATGCCGATGTCCGCGCAGGCCTTGGCCTTGTTGCGCACATAGACCTCGGAAGCGGGGTTGTCGCCCACCAGGATTACCGCGAGTCCGGGCGTGATGCCTTTTTGCTTCAGGGCATCGACCCGCGTGCGGAGCTGCGCGCGGATCGCTCGCGACACCGCCACGCCGTCAATGATCGTCGCGCTCATGATCGGGAAATGTCATCGTCTCGATGCCCGGCGCAGCGGCTGCCGCCGAGAAGGGGCGCGGCTTCTCGCTGCAAGCCGTGCGGCGTTGTGGTCAGTGCCGCGCTTGGGCGCCCTGATCCGGCCGGGAAACCTTCTCCAGTTGCGCCAACGTGGAATAGAAAACCGGTCCGCGGCCCATGTCGGCCTCGTCCTGGCTCACCAGCGCGTTGACATTCACGCCGTTGGGCATCCTCGATCCCTGCAGCTGCTTCTGCGTGCCCACGACCCCGGGCAACAGGCCCTCCACCACCACGGCATGGCCAAACACTTCTCCCCGATCGTTGTACAGGCGGCAATAGTCCCCGTTGCGGATGCCGCGCGCGGCTGCGTCCTGCGGGCTCACCTCGAAGGTGGGGCGAGACATCATCTCTTGCAGGCGCGGCACGTGCTGGAAGCTCGCGCCGATAAAATAGTGGGTTGCGGCGCTGATGACTTGCAGGGGGTACCTGGCCGCTGGCGGCGCGCTCTCCAGCCCTTCCGTCTCCGGCAGATGGGCCGGCAAGGGATCGAGCCCCAGAGCGGCCATGCGTTCGGAGTAGATCTCGATCTTGCCCGAAGGCGTGGGCCAGCGGCCGGAATTGATGCCCGGTCGCCGCGGCGAGTCGACCGCCGCGCGCGCCCAGCCCTTCTCTTTGAGCATTTCCCAGCTCACCCCCTCGAACAGGGGGTTGTAGGCGGGGTCGATCAGCTCCTTGATCATGTCCTCGTCGGACTGGGCGAAGCATGGCTCGTCGTAACCCATCTTGCGCGCCAGGCGGCGGAACATCTCGTTGTTGTCCAGGCTCTCGCCGATCTTGTCGATCGCCGGCAGCGAAAGCCCGAAGTAGAAGTGACCATACGCGCCGATGACGTCGGTGCGTTCCAGCGTGGTATCGGCCGGCAGCAGGATGTCCGCGTAGTCCGCGGTGTCGCTGAAGAACGTGTCGTGCACGACGGTAAACAGGTCCTCCCGGGACAGGCCGCGGCGCGCGGCCCTGGTATCCGGCACGCAGTTGGCGGGGTCGGAGTTCCACACGAACAGCGCCCGTACCGGCGGCTCGGCCTCGTTCAGCGCCTTGCCGAGCTGAATCATGTTGAAAGTGCGCGGCGTGCGTCCGGCCAGGAGATCCGGGCGCTGCAGCTTGCGCAAATCGACGTTGCGCATCTCGCCGCCGGTAGACATGCACACCCCACCCTTGCCGCAGAGCGCTCCGGTGATCACCGGGAGCAGCTCGATCGCGCGCACCATCGAGCCGCCGTTGGAATGGCGCTGGATTCCCCAATTCAGGCGGATGAACGATCGCTTCGTCGAACCGTAGAGCAGCGCGAGCCGTTCGATATCTTCGGCCTTGATTCCGGTGATCCGAGCCACGCGCTCCACCGGATATTGCGGCAGCCGCTCGTCGATGAGCTTCTCCCAGCCTACGGTGTGCCCTTTGAGGAACTCGACGTCGTGCAGGCCGCGATCGACGATGATCTTCATCATCCCCAGCGCAAGCGCCGCGTCGGTGCCGGGCCTGGGCTGAAGGTGCCAGTCGGCGAAGGCCGTGGTGCGCGTCACCCGCGGGTCGATGGCGATGATCTTCGCGCCGTTGGCCCGCGCCTCGTTGACGAACGGCATCGCATGCACGCCGGTGGAAACCAGGTTCGTGCCCCACAACAGCACCACCTCCATCTGCGGCAGGTCCTCGATATTGGCCTGACCGACGCGTCCGTTGGTGAACGTCTCGGCCGCCACTCCGGCCGCCGTGCAGATCGTGCGCTCCAGCCGGCACGCCCCCATCTTGTTGAAGAAGCGCTCCCCCATTCCCAGGAAACCCAGGATCGCGATCGACCCGGAGTAGGAGAAAGGCAGGACCGCCTCGGGCCCGTGCTCCCGGATGATCGCCTTCAGGCGGGCGGCGACTTCGTCGAGGGCCTCGTCCCAGGTGATGCGCTGCCATTTCGCACCGGGGCCTTTGGGCCCGACGCGTCGGCGTGGATGGAGCACGCGTCGTTCGTTGTAGACGAGGTCCAGATAGTGGTTGACCTTGTTGCACAGGTAGCCGCGGGTGATCGGATGGCCGGGGTCGCCCTCGACCCGGATCGCGCGGCGGCTGCGCATGTCCACGGTCACCAGCATGGCACAGGAGTCGGGGCAATCATGCGGACAGGTCGCGCGGACCACCCTCTGCGAAAGCGCGGCCGGGTTCTTCGGTGCGGGTTCCATCGCCTGAGCCTGTGTGCGGTGAAGGCGAATTCTACTCCGCCGGCGCCGAGATCGCGCCCAGGCGCCGCGACAGTCCGCTCGCGGCCTCGCGCAGCGCACGCGCCACGCCGCCGCTCCAGCGGGTGTCGAAGTGACCGGCGTGGCCCAGCGCGGTGAGCGCCAGCACGAGCCGACCCGCGTGATCGAACACGGGCGCCGACAATGCCGCGACACCTGGAATCAGATCCCCTTCCACCCGCGCCATGCGGCGTCGCCGCACCTCGCGCAGCAGCGCCTGCACCTGGCGCCGCGTGCGCGGGCCGGTGGCGTTCGGATTGCGCGCCGCGGCCGCCAGCTCCCGGTCGATCAGAACGCGGGTCTGCGCTTGCGGCAGGAAGGCGGCGAACACTCTGCCGGTGGCCGAGGTCAGCAGCGGCAGTACCCCCCCGCTGCGCAGGTTGACCGTCACCGGGCGGCGCGCTTCTTCCCAGCGCACCACCGTGGCGCCGTAGCTGCCCCAGACCGCGAGCGCGGTCGTCTCCTCGACCCGATCGCGCAGGTGGGCAAGCACCGGGGTGGCTGCGCGTATCGCATCCAGGCGCGCCAGGCTGGCGAGCCCCAGGCGCAGCGCGAAGGCACCCAGATCGTATCGCCCGGTTTCAGGCAGCTGCTCGACCAGCCCGATGCGAACAAAGCTCACCAGGTAGCGGTGCGCCTTGGCCGGCGCCATCCCGGCCGCTGCCGCCAGGTCGCGCAGCATCAGCGGGCCGCCGCGCTCGACCAGCGCGTCGATCAGCCGCGCGCCGACCTCGATCGACTGAATCCCGCGTCGCGTGCGGCGCGCGCCGTGTCGGGTTGACATGATCGCGAGGGGTTCATTACGCTTCGTGAAAGCGATTCACCGAATCGTAATCATTCCCGGGCGTGGGCGGCAAGGGCGGCGCCCGCCGATCGAGGCGCGTCATGGAAAAAGCATTCGCATCCCAGGCGGATCTCGCCGAGAAGAGAGTCTCATTCGTCGAGCTCGGGCCGGGCGCCTACGCCTACACAGCGGAAGGCGATCCCAACACGGGGATCATCGTCGGCGACGACGCGGTGATGGTAATCGACACGCAGGCCACCCCGGTGATGGCGCGCGATGTCATTCGCCGCATCGGGCAGGTCACCGACAAGCCCGTGAAGTACGTCGTGCTGTCGCACTACCACGCGGTGCGCGTGCTCGGCGCGTCCGCTTACGGGGCACAGTGCGTGATTGCGAGCCGCGGCACCTATGATCTGATCGTCGAGCGCGGCGAAGCCGACATGAAATCGGAGATCCAGCGTTTTCCCAGGCTGTTCCGCGCCGTCGAGTCCATTCCCGGGCTCACCTGGCCCGATCTGGTCTTCGAGCGCGAGCTGACGGTCCATCTGGGCAGCCGCGAGGTGCGCCTGCTGCACCTGGGGCCGGGGCACACCAAGGGCGACACCGTCGCCTGGCTGCCCAAGGAACGGATCCTGTTCAGCGGCGACTTGGTGGAGCATGGCGCGACGCCCTATGCTGGGGACGCCTATCTCAAAGCCTGGCCAAAGACGCTCGATGCGCTGCGCGCGCTCAAGCCCGAGAAGCTGGTTCCCGGCCGCGGTGACCCATTGATGGATCCGCAACAGGTGCAAGCCGGAGTGGAGGGAACGCGGGATTTCATCACTCAGCTCTACCAGTCGGTTGCCGAAGGCGCGCAGGCAGGCCGGCCGCTCAAGGCCGTCTACCGGGAGACCTGCGAGCGCCTGCGACCCCGGTTCGGGCACTGGGTGATCTTCGATCACTGTATGCCGTTCGACGTGAGCCGCGCCTATGACGAGGCCACGCACTATCCGCACCCGCGCATCTGGACCGCCGAGCGGGATCTGGAGATGTGGAAGGCGCTGGAGGGTTGAAGCGCTCGCCAAGACCTGACGCAAGGGCGCGCAGTGTCGATTCCATGAGGGCTGACCTCTTCGAGTACCGCAAGGCCCCGGAGCTCAGGGGGCAAAAACGCCGCTACGCGGTCATCGTGGTGGGCGCCGGGCCGGTGGGGCTGACCGCCGCACTCGACCTCGCGCAGCGCGGCATCGACTTCATGCTGGTCGACGAAGATCAACGGCTGTCCGAAGGCTCGCGCGCGATCTGCTTCGCCAAGCGCACGCTGGAGATCCTGGACCGGCTGGGCTGTGGCGAGCGCGCCGTCGCCAAAGGCGTCGTGTGGAACACGGGGAAGGTATTTCTGCGCGAGCGCCTGCTCTACACCTTCGACCTGCTGCCCGAAGGCGGCCACAAGCGCCCGGCCTTCATCAACCTGCAGCAGTACTACCTCGAGCAGTTCATGATCGAGCGCCTGCGCGACCTGGGTGCTGACCTGCGCTGGCGCAACAAGGTCGTGGCCCTGAGTGCACGGGCCGACGGCGCGGCCGTTACCGTGGACACGCCCGACGGTCGCTACCGGGCCGATTGCGACTATCTCGTGGTGGCCGACGGCGCGCGCAGTCCGGTGCGTCACATGCTGGGACTGGAAACCCGAGGCCAGGTGTTTCGCGACCGTTTCTTGATCACCGACGTCAGGATGGCAGCGGATTTCCCGACCGAACGCTGGTTCTGGTTCGATCCGCCCTTCCATCCGGGCCAGTCGGTGCTGCTGCACCGCCAGGCCGATGACGTCTGGCGAATCGACTTCCAGCTCGGCTGGAACGCCGATCCTGAGGCGGAGAAGCAGCCCGAGCGCGTCATCCCCCGCATCCAGGCCATGCTCGGGCCGCAGCGCCGTTTCACCCTCGAATGGGTCAGCGTCTACACGTTCCAATGCCGTCGCATGGAGCGCTTCCGGCACGGGCGCGTGATCTTCGCCGGAGACGCCGCCCATCAGGTGTCGCCGTTCGGTGCGCGCGGCGCCAACAGCGGGATGCAGGATGCCGACAACCTGGTGTGGAAGCTCGACCTGGTTCTGCGCCGGCGGGCGCCGGAGGCCCTGCTCGACAGCTACGACCAGGAGCGCACCGCGGCGGCTGACGAAAACATCCGTCATTCCACGCGCAGCACCGACTTCATCACGCCCAAGAGCGCGGTGAGCCGGGTGTTCCGGGACGCCACGCTGGAACTGGCTCGCGATCACGAGTTCGCGCGCAGACTCGTCAACTCCGGACGGCTGTCGACCCCGACCACGTATCGCGATTCGCCGCTCGGCACCCCGGACCGCGACGAGTTCACATCGGCCTGCGGCCCCGGCGCTCCGGCGATCGATGCGCCGCTCAGCGCCGAGGGCAAACCCGGGTGGCTGATCGACCGACTGGGCGGAGAGTTCCTCGGTCTTTACTTCGCCGGCGCTCGGCCCGTCGCACCCGCCATTGCGGAGGGCCTGCGCTCGATCGAGCGATTGCCCGTCGCGGTCAAGCCGCTCGTCGTTTGCACCGTCGATGCGCCGCAGCCGCCGTTTGCCCACTGCCGGGACATCCACGGGCTGATCGCGAAGCGCCTGGATGCGCGGCCGGGAACGTTCTATCTGTTCCGGCCCGATCAGCACGTCGCCGGGCGCTGGCGCCACTTCGAGGCGGCCGCGGTGCGCGGGGCGCTCGCCCGCGCCACGGCCGCTCACTGGGCATCGGAAGGCGTGGCCGGATGAAGCTCAACACCGCTCCGAACATGCCGGTCCCGGACGATTTCTACGAGGCGCTGATCGAGGCGCATCGCGGGCTGAGCGACGAGCAGAGCGCGGCGTTGAACGCCCGCCTGATACTGCTGCTCGCCAACCACATCGGTGACCTCGAAGCGCTGCGCGAGGCGCTGCACCTCGCCAGGGAAACGCGGGACTGACCACGCAGAGGTGCTGGCACGGAGAAGCCGGGGTCAATGCGAAGCATCGGCTACACACCAGCTCGCTGCGGATTCGAAGCACTCAATGCCTCGGCGGACGCGGGGTGAAGATCAGGAGGCTGCTATGAGCAAGCGATGGATCAGCTTTCCCAGAGGCGAAGGCACGCACTCGCGCCAGGCCCATGCCGACTTGCCTGCGGGCACCTACGAGCGCGAGATGAGCAAGGAAGGTTTCTTCGGCCCCAGCGCGCACTTTCATCACCGCCATCCACCCACCGGCTGGATCGGCTTCGAAGGCGCGCTGCGGCCGCGGGCTTTCGACCTGAACCGGCTCGTATCCGCGAGCGACAGCCCGTGGAACGCCGCGCGCCTGCTGCGCAATGGCGACGTGAAACTGCGGTTCTGGCGCTGCGACCGTGCGATGGACCATCTGGCGCGCAACGCCGACGGCGACGAACTGCTTTTCGTGCACGAGGGGGCGGGCGACCTGTATTGCGACTGGGGACACATGACCTACCGCGACGGCGACTACCTCATGCTGCCGCGCGGCGCCCTGTGGCGCATCGAGCCGGCGGGGCCCACGACGCTGCTGCTCATCGAATCCACCGAGGGTTCATACCAGTTGCCGGAAAAGGGCCTGGTCGGCGCGCATGCGATCTTCGATCCCGCGGTGCTGGAAGCCCCGCGCATCGACGACGCATTCCGGGCGCAGCAGGACGAGCGCGAGACCCGAGTGGTGGTCAAACGGCGTGAGGCGCTGGCCACCATTACCTATCCCTTCAACCCGCTCGACGCCGTCGGCTGGCACGGCGATCTGGTGCCGGTGAAGCTCAACTGGCGCGACATCCGCCCGCTCATGAGCCATCGCTATCACCTGCCGCCTTCGGCGCACACGACCTTCGTCGCGCGCAATTTCGTGGTCTGCACTTTCGTGCCGCGGCCGATCGAATCCGATCCCGGTGCGCTCAAGGTGCCGTTTTTCCACAGCAACGACGACTACGACGAAATCATCTTCTACCACCGCGGGCAGTTCTTCTCGCGCGACAACATCCGCCCGGGCATGGTCACGCTGCATCCCAGCGGCTTTGCCCACGGCCCGCACCCGAAAGCTTTCGAGATCGGAGCGCAGGGAGCGCGCGCCCAAACCGACGAAGTGGCCGTGATGATCGACACCCGTTTTCCGGTCGAGGTCGAGACGCTTCCTGCAGGCGTGGAAGACACTGCGTATGTCGATTCCTGGAAGCGGAAGGCGACCGCATGAAAGGCTTTCGTCCTCGCGTCGCGGCGCGCCCTGCCCCCTTTCGCTTGAGGGACAAGGCGTGAAGCTGGCCTCGCTCAAGTCCGGACGCGACGGCAGGCTGGTCGTGGTCAGCCGGGATCTGTCCCGCGCGGTGGCTGCCGAGGGCGTCGCACCGACACTGCAGTGGGCGCTCGATCGCTGGGCGCAGGTCTCGCCCCGGCTCTCGCAGCTCGCCGAAGCGCTCGAAGAGAACAAGGCTGCGGGCGCCTTTGCGTTCGACCCCAGCCACTGCGCTTCGCCGCTGCCGCGCGCGTACCAGTGGGCGGACGCTTCGGCCTACGTCAATCATGTCGAGCTGGTGCGCAAGGCACGCGGGGCGCAGATGCCGCCCGAACTCTGGACCGATCCGCTCATGTACCAGGGCGGATCGGACTCCTTCATCGGGCCCTGCGATCCGATCCTGGCCGAATCGGAAGAGTGGGGAATCGATTTCGAGGGCGAGATCGCGGTCGTGACCGACGACGTGCCGATGGGTATCAAGGCCGCCGCCGCGAGCGCACACATCAAGCTGCTCATGCTGGCCAACGACGTCAGCCTGCGCAACCTGATCCCGAAGGAACTGGCCAAAGGGTTCGGCTTCTTCCAGAGCAAACCGGCCACGGCGTTTTCGCCTTGTGCGATTACTCCGGAGGAGCTTGGCGCGGCCTGGGACGGCAGAAAGGTCAGGCTGCGGCTGCGCGTGACTCTGAACGGCCGACTGTTCGGCGAACCCGATGCCGGCACCGACATGACGTTCGACTTTCCGGCGCTGATCGCGCATGCCGCGCGAACCCGCGAGCTGGAAGCCGGTTCCATCGTGGGTTCGGGCACGGTGTCCAACGTCGATCGCAGCAGGGGCTCGGCCTGCATCGCCGAGAAGCGCATGCTGGAGATCATCGATGCCGGCGCGCCCTCCACGCCTTTCCTGCGCTTCGGTGACCGGGTGCGCATCGAAGCGCTGGATGCAGAGGGACGGTCGCTGTTCGGCGCGATCGATCAGGCGGTCGCGCGCTACCTTCCGCCGTCCTGAAACGCAGGCCGCGCGCTCACAGACTTCCTTCCCGCTCGGTTCCGCGAACGGTCGTGCCCGTGCGCGCGGCTTGATGCATGCAGCGCGGCTGCGATTCGCTTCCCGCGCCCCGCTTGTCGGATAATCCGGGCATGCAGTCGAAGGCAACGACTCTTCCGCGGCGGCTTCTGCGCTGGAGCGTGTGGACGCTGGCCGCCGCCGTGCTGAGCCTGCTGCTCGGTCTGCTCTACGTGAGCCTCGTCGGAATTCCGGTCGATGCATCCGCGTTGCGCGAGCCGGTTGCGCGCGCCTTCTCCGAAACCGTGGGGCGCGAAGTGCGCCTGGAAGGCGCCATGCGGCTCGAAATCTCCGGCCGGCCCAAGCTCACCATCGGCGCAGTCAGCATCGCCAATCCTGAGGGGTTCGGAGCACGGGATTTTGCGCGCCTGGGCGAGGCGCGGCTGGCGCTGGATCTCTGGCAACTCATGCACCGGCGTCTGCACGTGGACGAACTTTCGGGCCGCGACGTGCAGGTGCGATTGGTGCAGCGCGCGGCCGGCGACAACAACTGGACCTTCCAGCTCCCGGCAGCCGATCGGTCCGGCGCACGGCCGCAACGCGCGTCCACGTCCGTCGCCGACCTGCCGGTCATCGATATCGACCGTGTCTCGCTCGAAGGCCTGAAGGTCGAATACGTGACGCGCGAAGGCGTTTCGCATTACTTCGACCTGCATGCGCTGAGCGCCAAGGCTCCAGCCGATGAGGCGCTGACCATGAAGCTCACCGGCACCGTCGAGAAAGTCTTCCCCTACCAGATCGAGCTGGCCGCAGGTCCCCTACAGGATCTTCTGCGCGCCGAAAAACCGTGGCCGCTGCGCCTCACGCTGACCTTCCTCAGCTCTTCCCTCACGCTCGAGGGCGCGCTGACCGGCGCGAGCGGCGATCTGCGCTTCGGTCTCGGCACCGAGACGCTCACCGAGTTCGAGCGCCTGTTCCAGACGCGCCTGCCTGCGCTGGGGGCCACGGCGCTCGCCGGCCGCATCGTGTTCGATCCGCGCAAGGTGACCGTGTCCCGGCTGGTCGGGGTCATGGGCAACACGACCCTGAGCGGCGAGCTGGAATTCGACACCAGCGGCGCGCGCCCGACAATTCGCGGAGCGCTTGCGCTGCCCTCGCTGGACCTGCGCCCGTTTCTGCTGCCGCGCCCCGAAGATCCCAAGGAAGCGATGGCGCGGATGGCTGCCCCGCCCAGGAGCCTGGCCGATACCTATCGCGAGCTGTCGCAGGTCGCCTTCAGCCTGAGTCAACTCAACGATCTGGACGCCGATCTGACCCTGAGCGTGGGCAACTGGCTGAACCTTCCGGGCGACGTGAAAGACGCCGCGCTGCAGGTCAAGCTCGAACAGGGTCGGCTCGAAGTCCCGATTCGCGCCACGGTCACCGGCGTTGCGCTGGCGGGTCGCGCGCACGCCGACGCGACCACCACGCCGCCGCGCTTCGCCATGTCGCTCGCCACCCGCGAATCCGATCTCGGCGGGCTGGCCGAGCTGCTCACCGGCCTGCCCGGAATCAAGGGGCGCGTAGGCCGCTTTGAGCTGCGCGTCGGGGCACAAGGCGATCAGGTGAGCGAACTGGTGCAAAGCCTCGATGTGCGTCTGGAGATCGAGCGCGGCCATCTGAGTTACGGCAACATCGAAGGCGGACGGCCGGTCGCGTTCGATCTGGACAAGTTCGCGATCGCGCTGCCCTCCGGACAGTCCTTACGCGGCAATCTGCGCGGGACGCTCCTCGGCCGCCCGGTTCAGGCTTCGCTCTCGGGCGGGGCGCTGGAGGCGATGATGCTGCAAGGACGTTCCCCGATCGATTTCAACCTCGAGTCGGGTCAACTGCGCGCCCGCGTGCACGGGCTGTTGGAGCGGCCCGCGCTCGAGCGCGGGCCGCAGATCGCCTTCGAGCTCGCCGCGCCGCGCGCCAGCGCCGCGGCGAGCTGGCTCGGATTCACACCGGATTCCCAGGCCAGCATCCACCTCAGCGGGCGGGTCTGGCTGCGCAGCCGGTCCTGGCGCGCCGAGCGCGTGCGGATGCAAATCGGGCGCAGCGCGATCCTCGCCGAGGTCGCGCAGACTTTCATCGGCCAGCGCCCGCTGATTCAGGCCAAGCTCTCCGCGGACAACATCGATGTGGCGGAGATCGAGTCACTGCTGCCGCGTTCGGAACAGCCACGCAGAGCCGGACCGGTGCTCGACATCCCGATTCTTCCACGCGGAATCGACCTCACCGACTCGGATGTGCAGGTGCGGCTCGCGCGCTTCGAGGGCAGTCCGCTCGAGATCCGCGACGTGTCGTTCGACGGGCGCATCCGCGAAGGCTACATGCATCCCTCCACCTTCGCGGTGAAGGTCGGCGACGCCGCATTCAGCGGCGCCATCCTGCTCGATCTACGCGCCCAGGAACCCGAAGCCAGGCTGTGGCTTGCCGCCGACGACGTCGATATCGGTGCCCTGCTGCGCAGGCTCGATCTGGTGACCGGCCTCGACGCTCGGCTCGACTTGATGCGCCTGTACCTTGCGACCCGTTCCAGCCGCCTCGGCGACATGCTTTCGCGCGCCGATCTCACCGGCACCTTCGCGGGCGGGCGGCTCACGCTGCGCGACCCCAACACGCGCGCCGAAGCGCGTATCGGGCTGCACACCGGGCTGCTGCGCGCCGAGCCCGGCGCACCGCTGCGGCTCACCCTGAACGGCTCGCTCGACGATATTCCGGTCTCCGTTGGCCTGGAAACCGCACCCGCCAGAGATCTGGCCGACACGCGGCTGCGCATCCCGTTCAAGCTCACCGCCGAGGCGGCGCAGACTCGGCTTGCGCTCGCCGGCGCAGTGGCGCGACCGCTCGGCAACAAGGACGTCGAACTCACGCTCGACCTGCAGGGCTCCCGCCTGAGCGCCCTCGACCGCCTGGTGCGCGCTTCGCTTCCGCCATGGGGTCCGTGGTCGGCTTCGGGAAAGTTCAGAATGTCCGCGGCCGGCTACGAGGTTGCCGACCTGCGGCTGCAGATCGGAGACAGCGTGTTGACCGGAAACGGCAAGCTCGAAACCGTTCATGCTCGGCCACGCCTGGAGGTGGCACTCGCTGCGCCCAACATCCAGCTCGACGATTTCAGGTTCGACGGCTGGTCGCCGGTGGAAAGCAAGCCGGCCGAAGCGGACAGGGCTTCGGCCCGGGACGTGCGCGAAAAGGCGGTCCGGGCCACCGATGAAGCGCAGCGCCTGCTCAGCCCGGCGGTCCTGCGCCGCCAGGATGCCTTTCTCAGCGTGCGAGTCGACCAGGTGTTCTCCGGCCGGGACAAGCTGGGCAGCGGGCGGCTCGATGCGCGGCTGGAAAACGGGCGCGCCGACATCGGACCGATCGAAGTCGAGATTCCTGGCGGATCGGCGACGGTCTCGCTCGGCTATGAGCCCACCGAGCAGGACGTGCGGGTCGGGCTGCGCATCCAGGTGCGCAGATTCGACTACGGCATTCTTGCGCGCCGGATCAAGCCCGATACCGACCTGCGCGGCACCTTCAGCGTCGACCTGGACGTCACTTCGCGCGCGCGCTATCTGTCCGAAGTCCTGCGCCACGGCAACGGGCGCCTCGACTTCGCGGTCTGGCCGGAAAACATGAAGGCGGGAATCTTCGATTTGTGGGCAGTCAACGTCCTGATCGCGCTCGTGCCCGCGGTCGATCCGGAAAAGCAGTCGCGGGTAAACTGCGCCATCGGCCGCTTCGAGCTGACCGACGGGCGGCTGGTGGACCGCGCAATCGTCCTCGATACCAGCCGCATGCGCGTGATCGGCACCGGCCACGCCGACTTCAAGACCGAGCAGCTCCGATTGCGGCTGCGTCCCCGCAGCAAGACCGCGCAATTCCTGAGCCTCGCCACGCCGATCGGCGTCAACGGCAGCTTCACCGAGTTCAGCATCGGCGTGTCCCCCGGAGACGTGGTCGAGACGGTGGGCCGGATGGCTACGTCGGTGATCTGGGTGCCGCTGCAGAAGCTGTTCGGCAGCCGCATCCCGCGCGACGGCAGCGACGTGTGCTCGGATCCCTTCAGCCTCCAGACCCGGCGCTAGGCGGTGCCGGCCGGCGTGTTGGCTAGAACCTATCTCAAAATCCCCGGCGGCCGCGGCGGGGTTGCCTGGGGATGCAGCGCGAGGCGCGGGCAGCGAGACCATTGGCCAGAGCCAAGGACCCGAGCCGCAACGACGCGCTGCGCCCCAGGCGACCCCGCCCCGAAGGGTTGCGACGATAAGCGGCCGTCTGCGTCGTTGGCGCGCTCGGCCGTAGGCTTAGCTACTGTCCTTCGCACGCCGCCTCGCATCCAACCGCTTCTCGTCGCAACGCGACCGTCGGGGATTTTGAGATAGGTTCTAGAGACTGATCAGCAGAACTTCGAACTCGCGCAGGTCCAGCTTGCCGTCGCGGTTGTAATCGGCGCGCCGGAATCCGGACGCCAAGGCCGGATCCTCCGCGCAAAGCTCCTCCTTCGTGACGAAGCCATCGCCATTGCGGTCGACCTTCAGCCACATCGGCTTGACTTCGTCGAGCGAATAGAACCCGGCCGCGGCCGGTGGCGGCAGCGCGCCCCACAGCGCCGCCAGCACTGCGGTGGCGAAAACCTTTCCAGCGATCCCCTTCGAGCGCATAGGGCTGCTCCTCGTCGTTGGCATTCAGTGTTCGTGGATGCGATTGTCACTCAAACGTCGCGCAAAGATAAGGGATGACGTTCGCTGAGGAACAAAAGATCGCCGCACTTATCACACTTAAACAATCTGATAAAGCGGTTTCTTCGTGTCGAATATATGGTTTGCGACGCCGCGCGCCGCGGCTTGATCTCGGGGCGGCGAGCAGGCCAACATGGCATCCTTCCTGGAACGCGGGATCCAACATGAAAGACGCACTGCCGCGCAGCGCGAAAGTGGCCGTGATCGGAGCGGGCACGATGGGCACCGGCATCGCGCAGGTAGCGGCCAGCGCAGGTCACGCCGTTTACCTGCACGATGCCTTTCCCGGCGCCTGTGAACGAGGCAAGAAAGCGATCGAGAAGGACCTTGCGGCCCTGGTCTCAAGAGGCAAGCTCGCGGCCGACGAGGCGGCCGCGATCGCGGCCCGCGTGCATCCCATCCACAAACTGCACGCGGCCGCCGACAGCGCGCTGGTCATCGAGGCCATCGTAGAGGACGAGGAAGCCAAGCGCACCCTCTATGGCGCGCTCGAAGCCGAAGTCGCGTCCGGCTGCATCATCGCCACCAACACCTCTTCGCTGTCGATCACGGCGCTGGCCAGAGGCATGAAACACCCCGAACGTCTGGTCGGGATGCACTTCTTCAATCCCGCGCCACGCATGGCGCTGGTCGAGGTCGTGAGCGGACTCTTCACGAGTCCGGAGGTCGCCGCGCAGGTCGCGGCCACCGCAAATGCCTGGGGCAAGACCTCGGTGCAGGTCAAATCCACGCCGGGATTCATCGTGAACCGCGTCGCCCGACCCTTCTATGGCGAAGCGCTGCGCTTGCTGGCCGAGCAGGCCGCCGATCCCGCCACGCTGGACGCGCTGCTGCGCGACAGCGCAATGTTCCGCATGGGCCCCTGCGAGCTGATGGACATGATCGGCCTGGACGTCAACCTTGCCGTGACGACCTCGCTCTTTCAGGCGATGGGCTACGACCGCCGCTACGCGCCCTCGCTGCTCCAGCAGGAGCTGGTGCGCGCCGGTCGCTTGGGGCGCAAGTCAGGCGAAGGCTTCTATCGCTATGTCGACGGCGAAGCCGGGCCCACGGCGGCGGTGGAACCGACGGCTGAGGCCGCGGAATCGATTACGCTCACCGGCGAGCTTGCACCGCTGCAGGCGCTGGCGGCGCGCCTGAAGAACGCCGGCATCGGTGTCAAGCAGGTCGCGCGATCCGATCCGGTCGAGCCGGGCGTGGCGCGCGTGGCGCTGTCGGACGGGCGCAGCGCCACACGCCGGGCGGTCGAAGAACACGGTCAGGACTTCGTGCTGCTCGACTTGTGCCTGGACTACGCCAAGGCTGTGCGCATCGGCGTGACCCGCGCGGCGCAGTGCCGCGACGAGCCTTACCGTGCCGTGGTCGGCGCGTTGCAGAAGGCGGGCTTCGCGGTTACGCCCGTCGCCGATGTCGCCGGCCTGGTCGTGTTGCGTACCGTGGCCATGCTGGCCAATGAAGCGGCCGATGTGGTCGCACAAGGCATCGGCAGCGCAGCCGATGTCGACACCGCGATGCGGCTGGGCACCAACTACCCCCAGGGCCCGCTGGCTTGGGCGGATCAACTCGGCCCGGCGCTCGTGGCGCGCGTGCTCGCGAACCTGCAGGCGCACTATGGCGAAGACCGTTACCGCATCTCGCCCGCGCTGAACCGTCTGCGCTGGAGCGGCGGGAAGTTTCACGCCTGATCCCCGGCTAAGTCCTCCGATCGGCCGGTTCAGCCACGCGCCTCGCGCGCGGTCACCCCCCGGCCGCCGCGTGCAGTTCGCCGCCGCCCGGCCAGAACCTGGCCGTCGGCGCCGGGCGCAGCTTGTACACGGGGCGCGGAGACTTGTCCTGATAGTAGGGCATCATCTGCGGCACCAATGCTGCGAGCGCTTCCATGCGCCTGGCCGGTGCCGGATGAGTGGAGAGAAAATCGAAGCGGGACTCGCCTCCGCCCAGCTGGCTCATTTTGCGCCACAGCGTGACGGCCGCCTCGGGGTTGTAGCCGGCTTTGGCCGCCAGTTCGATTCCGATGCGATCGGCTTCCGACTCGGCTTCGCGGCTGTTGGGCAGCTCGAGGGCAACGATCGCCGCGAGCGCGGCGCCTTGCACCGCCAGGCCGCCGTAGCGACTGTCGCGCTGGGTCAGCGTCAACGCGCCCAGCCCCAGCTGCAGCGCGATGGCGCGCGACATCTTTTCCGCGGTGTGCCTGGCCAGCGCGTGGGAGATTTCGTGGCCCATGACCTGGGCCAGTTCGTCGTCGGTCACCTTGAGTTGCTGGATCAGGCCGGTGTACACCGCCATGCGTCCGCCAGCCATGGCCCAGGCGTTGACGGTTTTGGGATCGTCGATCACCGCCACGCTCCATTGCCAGCTCTCGGTCTCCGGACGGTACCGGATGGCCTGCGCCACGAGCCGGCCGGTGATTTCGTCCACTCTGGCCTTCAGCGCAGGATCGTTGTTGAGCTTTCCGTCCTTCGCCATCGGCTTGAGCATTTCGGCATACGCCTCCTGAGAAGCGGCGATCGCCGAATCCTCCGACACCAGCATGAGTTGCTGGCGACCGGTGATCGGATTGGACTCACAGCCCGCGAAGGTCGCGGCACACAGCGCCAGCACGATGAAGTTCTTCATGGGATTCAGGCAATCGACGATGCGAAGGGCCAGCAACCCGAACACCGTTCCGGTTCAGCGGGAGGCGGCATGACGGTCGTTGGACAAGCTGGAGCCGCCGTCGTTGGCGCGCCGGCTTCAGCTGTGCAGACGGCTGTGCCTGGGCACCTTGGCCATCAGATATTCCATCTGGTCTTGCAGGATACGGCGGTTTTGCAGGATTAGATGTTCGTACCGGTTGGGCACATAGGGCAGGTAGAGCAGCGGCATGCGAGCAGCCTCCGGCGTGCGCCCGCCCTTGCGGATATTGCACGCGCGGCAGGCCGTGACCACGTTCATCCAGCGGTCGCGCCCGCCCTTGTAGATGGGAATGACGTGGTCGCGAGACAGATCGCGTTCGCGGAACTTGTCGCCGCAGTAGGCGCAGATATGACGGTCGCGCTGGAACAGGGCCGTGTTCGACAGGTGCGGCTCCGCGTGGTCCTTGGCGAAGTCGACTGCGCCCTTGATCGCGATGATGCTGCGGGTGGACAGCTCGGAGCGCTGGCCGGTCCGCTGGGAGATGCCGCCGTGGTACGTGGCCACGACAGTCCCCAGCGACCACGCCACCATATGGCGAGCGTGGTACGTGATTGCATCTTCCACCATCAGCCAGCGATTCGGTACGCCGGCCATGTCCACGGCCAGAATCAGCGCCACCTGCAGCTCCGTCACCCAGGCCCTTCACGGCCTCTTGTTAAGACCTCGTCGGCGCTCAATGCTTATTGTTGCGCCCGCGCCAGAGTATAGAGGCAGGATTTGGAGTTTGGAAGCCGGTTTGCCCGGCAAGTGCCTGGAACAAGCGCCTTTCGACGATCAGGAGCGCTCACGACGGGCGCAAGCTCACTTTCTGGATGGTGATCGCCCCCACCGGACACACCGCTTCGCAGCGCCCGCAGCGGATGCACTGGCTCTGGTCGATCCACAGGCGGTTGTAATAGAGAGAATCGGTTCGACCGGCCTCGACCCGCCGATAGCCCGTAATGCGCCCGTCCTCGTCGCGCAACAGGTCGGCCACCTCGACGATGCAGCCATCCACCGGCTTGACCTTCAGGCACTCATCGCACAACACGCACTTGGCGTCGATGATTTCGAACTTGTAGTGGCACAGATAGCAGCGCGAGGCTTCGCGCCGCGCTGTCTGCTCGTCGAAACCCGTTTCGACCTCGGCCTGCTCGCGACGCTGCTCGACCGGCAATACCGGCATGGGGTGCAGCGGAATGACGTTCATGTCCGGCGTGCGTCCGGTATCCCGCCCACCGGGACCCTTGGACTGGAAGGCCGGTCCGATGAGGGCTGCCGATCGAGGCCGACTCGTGCCCGACAGATACGCATCGACCTTGCGCGCGCACTGCTTGGCGTGGCCGATCGCCTGGATCAGGGTGGTGGCGCCCAAGGCGAAATCGCCGGCCACGAACACCTGCGGGTGCGCGCTCTCGTGCGCGGTCCCGCTGCTCAGCCAACCGTCCGCGGCCACCAGCCGGGACTTCAACCCAGGGTCGATCCAGCGCGTATCGGGAAACTGCCCGGTCGCCAGGATCACGCTGTCGGCGTTCGCCGCGAATTCGCTGCCCGGCACTTCCAGCGGCAGGCGCCGTCCGTCGGTTCCGGCCTGGCCCGGACGGGTTCGAACGAACATTACCCCTTCGACCGCTTGCGCACCGAAGAAGCCCAAGGGCGAGCACCGGGTTTCCAGCCTGCCGCCCTCGTCCAGCAACGCCTCGATCTCGCCCGGAAGGACCACCATGTCGTCGCGCCCGCGCCGGTAATACACACCCACTTGCGCGCCCAGGCGCAGCGCGGTGCGCGCGCAGTCCATCGCCGTGTAGCCTCCACCGATCACCACCGTCCTTCTGCCGATCGATCGACGGCCAGACTCGTTGACTTCGAGCAGAAAACTCAAGCCGTGCTCGATGCCCGGGTGCTGCGCGCCCGGCAACGCCAACGTGTTCGGGCGTAGCGTTCCCGCCGCGAGGACCACGGCATCGTGCTGGGCGACGAGCTGTTCCAGCGTGACGCTGCGCCCCACCTCGATCCCGCATCGGATCGTCACGCCGAGCGCGGTGATCTGCCGGATTTCGCGCTCGATCACCGCGCGCGGCAGGCGAAAAGCAGGAATGCCCTGGTTGAGCATGCCACCCGGGGAGCGGTGCTTCTCCAGCACCGTGATCTCGTGTCCGTCCAGCGCCAGCTCGCGCGCCACGGTCAGGCCGGCGACCCCCGCACCGACCACCGCGACCCGCCGACCGGTGCGCCGGCATCGCGGCGGGAGCACCACGGTCGTCTGGCTGGAGAAATCCGCCGCCGAGCGCTTGGAGAAGCAGATCGCCACCGGTTCGCCGTTGCCTTCCCAGCCGTGCCGGCACGCCGCTTCGCAGGGGCGCGAACAGACTCTTCCCAGGACGGCGGGAAACACGTTGTCGCGCAGGTTGATCTCGTAGGCTTCGGCGAAGCGTCCGTGGTAGATCGCCTCGAGGTAGCCGGGGATATCGGTGCCCGCCGGGCACGCAGACTGGCAGGGAATGTTTCTTTCCAGCCAGTACAGATCCTGCGCGGCAGTGGATTCGCCTTGCGCGACGGAAAGAGCGGTGAGCTGCTTGAATTTCATGAAGGCGGAGGCTGAGCGGCGCGCTGCGAGACTGCGCACGCGCGGCTCGGGACCGGGGACTCCTAGAACAGGCCGGCGACCTGCCCGTTCTCCCCGATATCGATCCTGACCGCCCCGGGCACCTTCGGCAGTCCCGGCATGGTCATGATATCGCCGCAGATCGCCACCACGAACTCGGCGCCGGCCGCCAGGCGCACCTCGCGCACGGTGAGTGTATGTCCGCTGGGCGCGCCGCGCAGCGCCGGATCGGTCGAAAAGGAGAACTGCGTCTTGGCGATGCACACCGGGAGCCGCCCGTAGCCTTCCTTCTCCAGCTCTTCGAGGCGCGCTCTGGCCTTCGCGTCAAAGGAAACCGCTCCAGCGCCATAGATCTTTCCGGCCACCGCCCCGATTTTTTCGGCGAGGCGTGCCTCGTCTGCATAGACGAACTTCAGGTCGGCCTTGCCCGACTCCGCGAGTTCAACCACCTTGCGCGCCAGCGCTTCGGCACCCGCGGCGCCCTGCGCCCAGTGGCGGGCCACGACCGCAGGCACTCCGAGCGCCGCGCATTTCTTCTGCAGCAGCGCAAGCTCCGCCTCGGTGTCGTGCGCGAAGTGATTGATCGAAACCACACAGGGCAGGCCGTACACCTCGCGCACGTTGCGCACGTGGCGTTCGAGATTGACGAAACCCTTTTCCAGCGCCTCGAGGTCTTCCCGACCGAGCGCCTTCAGTTGCGCCCCGCCGTGGTACTTGAGCGCGCGCACGGTAGCGACGAGCACGCAGGCGTCCGGCCTGAAGCCGGCCTTGCGGCACTTGATGTCGATGAACTTTTCGGCGCCGAGGTCCGCGCCGAAGCCTGCTTCGGTCACCGCGTATTGGCCCAGCTTGAGCGCGGCACGGGTGGCGATCACCGAATTGCAGCCGTGCGCGATGTTGGCGAACGGCCCGCCGTGAATGATCACGGGATTGTTCTCCAGTGTCTGCACCAGATTGGGCTTGATCGCGTCCTTGAGCAGCACCGCCATGGCCCCGTGCGCGCCCAGGTCTGCGGCGCGCACCGGTTTGCGCTCGCGCGTATAGCCCACGACGATGCGTCCCAGCCGATCCTTCAGATCGCCGACCGATTCCGCCAGGCACAGAATGGCCATGACCTCGGAGGCGGCGACGATGTCGAAGCCGTCTTCGCGCGGCACGCCGTTCGCCGCGCCGCCGAGCCCGACGACGATCTGGCGCAAGGCGCGGTCGTTCATGTCCACCACGCGCCGCCAGGTGATCCGCCGCGGGTCGATGCCCAGTTCGTTGCCGTGATGAAGATGATTGTCGAGCATCGCCGCGAGCAGGTTGTGGGCGAGCGCGACCGCGCTGAAGTCACCGGTGAAGTGCAGGTTGATATCTTCCATCGGCACGACCTGCGCACGCCCGCCGCCCGCGGCTCCACCCTTGAGCCCGAACACCGGTCCCAGGCTGGGCTCGCGCAGGCACACGAGCGCCTTCTTGCCGATGCGGTTGAGCGCGTCTCCCAGACCCACGGTCGTGGTGGTCTTGCCTTCTCCCGCCGGCGTGGGGCTGATCGCGCTCACCAGGACGAGCTTGCCGTCCGGACGGTCTTTGAGACTGTGCAGGTAGTCCAGCGAGATCTTGGCCTTGTAGTAGCCATAGGGTTCGAGGTCGTCCTCGGAGATGTCCAGGCGCACCTTGGCGAGGGTACTGATGCGCTGCAATGGCGCAGCCTGCGCGATTTCGATGTCGGAGGGCACGGTTGCCTTGTCCTTGCACAAGACAAAGGCGGCAGAACGCAGCCAGTCCTGCCGCCTCTGGAAAGATCGTCGTCCGATTCAGCGCGATCGGCCGGTACGGCCCAGTTCCGGTCGGATGAACGTGGTGCCGCTCGGACCCACGCCCGCCAGTTGAAGGACGACTTCCTCGTCCTTTGCACCGTCGAAATGCGCCGCGCCCGCCGGGTGCAGCATCCAACCGCCGGCACGGATCGGCTCCGTAGCCTCGGGCTCGAAGTCTTCCCCGGTACCGGTCCACCAGGTGCCTTTGAGCACCGTGGCCAGCCGATCCTCGGGGTGGAAGTGCGGCATGCTCATCACGCCGGGCTGGAACCGGACCCGGATCACGTAAACGCCCGGCTTCGATGGATCGCCATACACCGTCATCCGATCGATGCCCGGAATGCCGGGATACTCCTCCCATTGCTCTTCGCCGAGCTGCAGGCGGACGAAACCCTTTTCATCGGCTTTCAGCTCGGCCTGCGTCATCGCGCACGGGACCGCCAGCAGCGCGGAGCCCACGGCGAAGGAAACCACTATGTTCGAGTGTTTCATGCCTGACCTTCCCTTCCAGTCGCGCGGACGCAAAGTCTAGCAGCGACTGCGTTTCGGTCCCACCGTCATCCCGGCTTGCGCTCCGGAGCTACTGCTTGACGAACTTCAGCGTCATCCGGTCGGACTCGCCGATGGCCAGGTACTTCGGCCGGTCCGCATCCGACACGTTGCGCAGCGTCGGTGGCAAGGTCCACACCCCGCCGGGATGGTCCTTCGTGTCGCGTGGATTGGCGTTGATCTCGCTCTTGTTGACCAGCTTGAAACCGGCCTTGCGTGCCGTTTCGATCACATAGTCCTCGGTCATGTAGCCCGAGTCGATCTGCTGCTGGAAAGGCGTGCCCGGCTTGGCCCGGTGCTCCACTACGCCCAGGATGCCGCCCGGTTTCAGCGCGTCGTGGAATGCCTTGAACATCGCGTCCACGTTTCCGGCCTTCGCCCAGTTGTGCACGTTACGGAAAGTCAGCACCATATCGGCGCTGCCCGGCGGGGCAACCTGCATCGAGTCAGGCGACAACACCGAAAGCCGCACCTTGCCGTACAGGTCGGGATTGCCAGCCAGCATCGAGCGGTAGCTCCTGTCCATGTTGCGCAGGAACTCCGAGGACTGGTCGCTCACGGCAAAGACCGCCGCGTAGTACGTACCACCGTCCTTGAGCACCGGCGCGAGGATCTCGGTATACCACCCCATGCCCGGAGTGATCTCCACCACGGTCATGTCCGGCTTCAACCCAAAGAACATCAGCGTCTCTTTCGGATGGCGATACTTGTCGCGCGCCTTGTTCCTGTCCGACCGGTGGGCCCCGGTCATCGCCTGGTCGATCAGCGTTTCGGTGTCCTGGGCGCCGAACGCGGGCAGCGCCAGCGCCACAGCCAGCCCGAAGCTCCAGGCACCGATCCATTTCTTCCATTGCTTGTTCACGCTTTTTTCCTCCGTAGGGAATGTTCGTCGCTCAGCGCTTGCGCTGCAGACGATGATCGAGATCCTGTCGATGCACCTTCAGTTGCAGCTCGAGGGCGTCACGCGCCCGCCGCAGTTGCATGGCGCGCACGCCGGCGCGCTCCGCCTCCTGTGCGAAGTGCCGCGCCCGGACTTGGGCACCCAGCACTGCGCGCCAATGTCCGTCCCTGAACGCGGCCGAAGCCTGGGCCCGCGCCGCTTCAAGCGCTCGCGGCTCCAGGCGCGCCGCAGGCAACAGCGCCCGCTCCGGCGCGTCTTCCTGCAATTGGCGCAGCAGCCGCGCGCGCTCGATCTGCTGCTCGAGGTCCGAACCGGCCCCCGCCGCCTCGATCGCAGCAGCCCCCACGAGCGCGCACACGAGCCAGCGCGTGAAGGCGCGCCAGTGTAACCGGCGGCTTTTGCGGCCGTCCATTCGCCGCGACGCTCGCCCTGACCGGCGCAGGTCAATCACACCGTTGCCGCTGGCGCTTGGAGGAATCGAGCAAGACAACGTTCTATCCGATAGTTACTTGATCGTCTTCGAGAGTCTTATGAGGTTCGACCGCCACCTTCGCTTTTACCTGTGACCGCAAAACGGCGCTTGCGATCGGTCGGCCCGCCACCGCAGCCCGCAGGGGGCGATCCGCGGCAGAAGCCTCACAAGCGCATGGTCGCTGCGTTGCTACCGATCTTCCGCATCGGCTCAGCCCGTGACAGAATTCGCTCGTCATCGCGCCGCGGGCCGAGACAAGGGCCGCGTCCACTTTCGGGAGGAGACATGAACCACAGCCGAATTGCTGTTCCGCTCATCGGCCTCTTGCTGGCGGCTCTGGTCAGCGTTCCAGCCACGGGCCAGGATCCGCGCGGAGGCACCGAATCGATCCACGAAGAAGCCAAGGATTTCATGGGCGAGCAGCACGATATCGTGCGGCTGCCTCCAGCGGATCCACACCGCCTTTACGTGGTCGAGCCCATCTTCCCGGTATTCAGCCGGTCCAAGACCTGGGTGGTGGACGGCGACA
This sequence comes from Burkholderiales bacterium, assembly GCA_035560005.1. NCBI lineage: Bacteria > Pseudomonadati > Pseudomonadota > Betaproteobacteria > Burkholderiales > Burkholderiales bacterium. Next base: position 72,743 of record DATMAN010000029.1, read on the forward strand.
AGATGCGGATCATCGGCATGTTCAACGGCGGCGCGGCCTCGAACCTGGTCATCGCTCCCGACCACAGCAAGCTCTACTGGCTGGAAACCTACTGGAGCCGCGGCGACCGCGGAGAGCGAACCGACGTCCTCACTGCGATCGACGCCCAGACCCTGGCTCCGGAAAACGAAGCGATCCTCGAGAACGGCCGTTTCCTGGTGGTCATCAAGCGCTTCGACGCCGATATTTCTCCGGATGGCCGGTACGTCTATTCGTACAACATGGCGCCCTCCACCGCGATCAGCGTGGTCGATACCACCGACATGAGCTACAAGGGCGAACTCGAGATTCCGGGCTGTGCGCTGGTGTTTCCGTCCGCGCCCCGCCGCTTTTCCTCTCTGTGCGCCGACGGCACGCTGTTGACGGTCAAGTTCGACGAGAACATGAGCCCGGACAGCGAACGCAGCGCGCGCTTCTTCGACGCCGAGAAGGACCCGGTGTTCGAACACCCTGCCTTCGACAAGATCCACAACAAGCTCCACTTTTTGACTTACGAAGGCAACGTCATCACGGTGGATCTCACGCCGGACCAGCCGGCGTTCGAGAAACCCTGGAGCCTGCTCAGCGCCGCCGACCGCAAAGCGCGATGGCGTCCCGGCGGCTGGATGCCGATCAGCTACAACGCCCATACCAATCGGCTCTACGTGCTGATGCACCGCGGGCTGAAGTGGACGCACAAGCAGGCCGGCGAGGAAGTGTGGGTCTACAACATGAACACCCGGAAGCGGGTGCAACGCATCCGGCTCGGCGCCGACCATGCGCACGCGCTCAAGATCACCAACGACGAGAACCCGATCCTGTTCACGCTGACCGAAACGGCGAAGCTCGTCTCCTGGAATCCGCGCACCGGCAAGGAACGCGGCAGGATCGAAGGCATCGGCTTGTCGCCCTATGTCCTCATGGCCGACGGCGATTGAAGGTTCGCGGACCATGACGCTCGATCCCGCGTTTCATGCCCTCGCCGTCTGTCTGACCGCGCTGGTGTTCGTGCACGCTGGCGTGTCCAAGCTGCTGGCGCGCGAAGAATTCCAGGGCGTCGTGGCGAACTACCATCTGCTCCCGGCGGCTCTGATCGCCCCGTTCGCCGTGCTGCTTCCGATCGCGGAGCTGGGCGCCGGCCTCGGGGTGCTCGCGGTGGCCACGCGGTCCTCCGCTGCCTTGCTCGCCGCAGGGCTGCTGCTGTTGTTGGCCGCTGCGATGGGCATCAACCTCGCGCGCGGGCGGCGCGAAATCGACTGCGGCTGTTTCAAGTCGGCGTTCAAACAGACCATCAGCGGCTGGCTGATCGCGCGCAACCTGCTGCTCGCCGGGGTGGCTCTCGCTTTGCTGCTGCCGCCGAGCGGACGCGCGCCCGGCGTGCTCGACTACGTAACCGCGGTGGCAGGCGGGGTGATGCTGTTTCTGGGCTACTACGCGGCCGGCGTCCTCACCCGCAGGCCGGTCGCGCGCGATGACGCCGCCCTGGCTCGGGCGGCGTCGAAAACCCGGTGGAAAGCGCCATGAGCTACGAGGCGCTGCTCGTCTCCAACGTCGTTCTGTGGATCGTCGTGCTGGGCATGGGCCTCATGATCTTCGGGCTGGTGCGCCAGATCGGGATCCTGCACGAGCGCGTGGCCCCGATGGGAGCCCTGATGACCGACCGCGGCCCGGAGGTCGGAGAGATGGCTCCGCGCATTTCGGTCAAGGACATCCACGGCGAGCTGATCGACTTCGGCGTCCCGCTGGCGAGCGGCAGGCTGCGGCTGCTGCTGTTCGTTTCGCCCACGTGCCCGGTGTGCAAGAAGCTGCTGCCGATCGCGAAGTCGTTCGCGGCCGGAGAGCGGCTGGAGGTCGTCTTGGTGGGCGACGGCGACCTCACCGAGCAGCAACGGATGATCGATGATCACGGCTTGCGGGACATTGCATACGTCAACTCGCCGCAGGTGGGCATGGCCTTCCAGGTCGGCAAGCTGCCCTACGCCGTGCTGATCGACGAGGAAGGCGTGATCCGCGCCAAAGGGCTGGTCAACAGCCGCGAGCATCTGGAAAGCCTGGTCATCGCGAAGGAGACCGGTTACGGTTCGATCCAGGCTTACCTGAAGGCAAAAGGCTACGTGCGCAACGACGACCAGTCCGTCATCGAGAGCACCTGAGGCCCGCGCATCGGCTAGACTGCTATCAGAGTCGTTCGGAGGGAAAGGGAAAATGGCATCCAACCGCAACTTCTTCTCGTTTGTCGACGGTACCTTCGAGCGCTTGGCTCGCAAGTCCGCCCAGCATGTCTCGCGGCGCAGCTTCCTCGCCGCGCTCGGCGGCGCACTGGTCGGCGCCGGCGCGCTCCCGCTGCTCCCGGTAAGCCGCCGGGCGCACGCGGCCGAGGCGCACGGCGACTACAAGACCTTCGCCCAGAAGGCGCAAACCAAGGATTCGACGGCCTGCAACTACTGGCGTTACTGCTCCGCGGACGGATACCTGTGCAGCTGCTGCGGTGGTGGTCCGGCCACCTGCCCGCCCGGCTCCTCGCCCTCGCCCACCGGCTGGATCGGGAGTTGCCTCAACCCGGATGACGGAAAGACCTACCTCATCGCCTATCGCGACTGCTGCGGCAAGGATGCCTGCGGGCAGTGCCCCTGCTTGGGTACCGAAGGCGAAATGCCGGTCTACCGGCCGCAACTGAACAACGACATCGTCTGGTGCTTCGGTGCGAGCAGCATGGTCTATCACTGCTCGAGCGCGGCGATCGTCGGCCTCGCGCAGTAGCGCGGCCGTAATCGCAAGCGCCGCCGGCGGTATGGCGGCGGCCTTCTTGCTTGCGCTGGGCGCACGCGCCGAGCGCGTGGTGCCGGCCGATGCGGTTGCACGCCAAGCCGGTGTGAAGGTCATCTCCATCGTCGACTCGGTGCAGGACTATTCGCGCAACTGCCAGGGTTGCCACGGACACACCGGTGTATCGGTTTCGGAAGTGCCGGATCTGAAGGATCGCGTCGGCTATTTCGTTCATACGCCCGAAGGCCGCCGCTTTCTGGTCCAGGTTCCGGGCGTGGCGCTCTCCATGCTCGACGATCGCAGGCTCGCCGACCTGCTCAACTGGATGCTGCGTGCCTACAGCGCGGCGCAACTGCCCGAGGATTTCGAGCCCTACACCGAACGGGAGGTGGCAACCTTGCGCAAGGCGCCGCTCGCCAAGGTGCTGCCGGTTCGCGAGCAGGTGATCCGCGGCCTGGTGCGCTCCGGCGTGATCGACGCGCCGGAGCGGCTGGCGTTCAAGTCGCTGGGCGCAACGCGGTGATCGACGCACGGCGTCGCCGGTTGCTGCAGGCGACCCTCGCCTTTGCGCTGGCCGGGCGCGCGCACGCTGCCTGCCGGCCATCGAAGCCTGTTGCCGACGAGCCTCTGCGCCGGCTGCCGGAACTTGCGCTCGACCGCAGCGTTTCCTGGGGTGCACGGGGTGTACTGCGCGCGGCGCCTCTGGACCTCGCCGTGGCCGGGCAGCCGGCGCGGCTCCTGACCTACGGCGAGACTTACCCCGGGCGACTGATACGCGCGCGCGCCGGAGAGACGTTCGCCTTGCGTTTCGAAAACCGGCTCGACATTCCCAGCAACCTCCATTTCCATGGCGTGGCGGTCTCTCCCTCGGGCAATGCCGACAACGTCTGGGTGGTCACGCCGCCGGGCGCCGATTTCGATTACGAGCTGCCGATCCTCGAAGAGGAAGCCGGCCTGTTCTGGATTCATCCGCACGTGCACGGCAATACCGCCAGGCCGCTGTTCGCCGGCCTGGCGGCGCCGCTCGTGGTGGAAAACGCGATCGACCGCGAAAGCGAGCTGGTCCAGGCTGAAGAGCACGTTCTCGTGCTCAAGGATTTGACGGTCGAGAACTGCGCGGCGGCGCCTCATCGCCCGACCGACTGGATCCTGGGCAAGGAAGGCGAGATGCTGCTTGTCAACGGTCAGATCCGGCCGCGGCTGCACGCCCGGCGCTCGCTGCTGCGGTTGCGGCTGGTCAACGCCTCCAACGCGCGCTTCTGGAAACTCGCCCTCGACAGCGGCGAGCCGCTCCATCTGATCGCGCTCGACGGTCGGTTTCTGGAATCCCGCGTGGAAATCGACGAGCTGCTGCTGGTTCCGGCCGGGCGCGCCGAAGTGCTGATCGATCTGTCCCACGGTGGCACGCGCAGGCTCATCTACAAACCTTCGCCCCGGCGCGGACTGAACGAAACCCCGGTGCAGCCCGTCCTCACACTGCTGCCGCCGGATGCACGGCAGCCGGTCGCCCTGCCCCAGCGGCTGGCCACGCTGCCGCGGTTCGACGAAACGGCGGTCGAGGCGCAAAGGCCGGTCCAGCTCGCCGCCCTGATGATCAACCACCGTGCCTTCCACCATCGCCACCAGGGCATGCAGGTGACACCCACCTTCGAGGTGAAGGCGGGCGCGCGCGAGATCTGGATCGTGCGCAACGACGACGTGATGGACCATCCCTTCCACCTGCACACCTGGCACTTCGACGTGCTGTCGGTCAACGGCAAGGCGCCGCCGTTCGCGCAGCATCGCGACACGATCGGCCTGCGTCCCGGGGACGTGGCGCGTCTGGGAATCCACTTCGACCGCTACACGGGCCGCACCATGTTTCACTGCCACATCGCCGAGCACGCCGATCAAGGCATGATGGCCGTGGTCGAAGTGAAATAGCCGAGCTCGGCGCGCAAGGACAGGAGCCGGCCACGCCAGTTCTTCGGCCCGGTGTCGCGGTAATCGGGCGGCATATCGCTTCTCTTGCTTCAGGACGCCGCCCCGGCCTGGAGCAGTCCCTGCGTCTCGATGAAACGCACGATCGCGTCGAGCCCGTGGCCGGTCTTCAGATTGCTGGAGACGAACGGCCGCTCGCCGCGCATGCGTTTGGCGTCGCGTTCCATGACTTCTAGCGACGCGCCGACGTGCGGCGCGAGGTCCGATTTGTTGATGACGAGCAGATCGGAGCGCGTGATGCCCGGCCCGCCCTTGCGCGGAATCTTCTCCCCGCCCGCGACGTCGATCACGTAGATCGTCAGATCAGAGAGTTCCGGGCTGAAGGTCGCCGCGAGGTTGTCGCCACCCGACTCGATGAAGACGATGTCCGCATTCGGAAACTTCGCGAGCATCCGATCGACCGCTTCGAGATTGATCGAAGCGTCTTCGCGGATCGCGGTGTGCGGGCAGCCGCCGGTCTCCACGCCGAGGATGCGCTCGGGCGGGAGCGCCCCCGCTTCCGCCAACAGGCGTTGATCTTCCTTGGTGTAGATGTCGTTCGTGACCACGACGATGTCGTAGCGGTCGCGCATCGCCTTGCACAGCTTCTCGACGAGCGTGGTCTTGCCCGAGCCGACCGGCCCGCCGACGCCGACGCGCAGCGGCGGGTTGCGTTTGCTGCGTTGCGCTGGAGCGCTCATGAGCGAAAGAGTCGCGTGTATTGCGTTTCGTGCCGCGCGCTCCGGATCGCGAGGCGCGGCGAAAAGGTTTCGAGGTCGTCGTCTTTGATCGCGCGCGCGCGGCGCGCTTGCTCGACCGCGGTGCCACGCAGCGCATGGACGATGCGCTGGACCGCGCTTTGGCCGAGCGGCACGGCTTTGCCGGCGGCGGTCGCTTGGTTTTCGAGCCATGCGAACGCATAACCGATGAGCGCCATCGTCTTCGGAATGCCCTGAGCCCAGGCGAGGAACGCCATCGCGGTCGGCAGCGCGATCGGCCGCATCGCGCGCAGCACTTCTCGACAGGCCTCGGGACCGAGCGCGAGTTCGCGCGCGAGCTGCGCCGCCGCCCAGCCCATCTGCTCGGTTTCGGCGAGGAACTCGGCGGTCTCGCGGCTGGCTCGAAACCATGCGTCGCGCTGTGCGACCGCGTCGCTCGCGCCGTGCGACCACGCCCCGTATTGCAGGCCGAACACGGGAAGCTCGCAGCGGCCGAAGCCATGCGCGAGACCGTCTGCGATCCAGCGGCGCGCCGTCGCTTCGTCGCTGACGTCTTTCGCTTCGACTGCCGCTTCCAGCCCTTGCGAATAGCTGAACGCGCCGAGCGGGAGCGCCGGCGACGCGAGATGCAGCAGCGCAACGAGCGCGTGCTCGGCCAGAGGCTCAGTGTTCATGGGCGTGCGAACGGCCGTGTGCGTAGGCGCCACTTTCCGGCTCGAACGGCGCGTGCGCCGGTTCTACGGCGACGCCGAGGCCGCGCAGCATGGCTTCGAGCACGTGATCGTGCGCGAGCTTGAGCACGCCGTCGCCGACCTCGACCGCGACATGCCGATTGCCCAAGTGATAGGCGGCGCGCGCCAGCGCGCGGCGGTCGGAGGCGCGCACGACGAGCACGTGCTCGGGCGCCGCCTCGACGACGACGCGCGTGCCGTCGTCGGCCTCGAGGACCTCGCCGTGCCGCAGCACCGTGCCGCGCGGAAGAAAGAGCTGCGCTTCCCGCCCGTCGGACAGGCGCGCCGCTTGTCGGCTCACGCAACGGCGCTCGAAAGGCAGCACCAGGCGCGGCGCGCCCGGCGGCGCTTCGGTACCGTGCGGCAGCACACGCCCGACGCGCATCGTCAGAACAGGAAGTAGCGCTGCGCGAGCGGCAGCTCGCGCGCCGGCTCGCAGGTAAGAAGCTGCCCGTCGGCACGGACTTCGTACGTC
>DATMAN010000030.1 GCA_035560005.1 Burkholderiales bacterium
CGCTCAATGGGAGGTCACGCCGCTCCAGGGAAAGATGGCCGCCGTGCGCTGGTCCGGAAGCTGTCAGTGGTAGGTGTACGGCTGCGTGCCTGTCGGGTCGAGGTGACGTGGCGGGGCTCATCCAGGCGACCCTTGGCGAGATCGGAGGACGCAATGAACATGAAGACGACTGTTCTTTTGACCGCAGCCTTGTTCGCCGGCGTTTGTCCGGCACTTGGCGCGCAGCAACTCCCGAAATCGGGACGCATCAGCTTTCACACGGGTTTCAAGGCGGAGGGACACCCGTCCACGGTGGCGGACAAACATGTCCAGGGGCATGGAACGGCCATCGGCGTGACGTTCAACGACGGAGGGGCGGGATCGCTTCATGGAGGGCCCGCGACCTGCTTCTTTACGTTCTTCGTAATCGATGGCCACGGCAAGAGCAAAGGCTTCTGCGCATTCGGCGACGCCGACGGCGATCGCATCTTCACGGATTGGCACGGAAGGGAGTTTCCCGGTGGCGGCGAGGGAATCAACGAAATCGCCGGCGGCACCGGCAAGTATGCCGGCATCCAGGGCAGAGGACCCTGGAATTGCAAGTTCATCGGCGCCAACGGCGAGCTGCACTGCAGTCAGCACTTCGATTACCGGCTGCCGTGACGGCTTGCCGAATCACGGCTGCCTCGTGTCGTCAACACGGTGGATGACGTCTTGAGTCCGGCTCTCGCTTCTCCCCCCTCGAGGGAGAGCGTCGGAGGATCATAGGGGAGAGGGTTCCACCCATCGCCGGCGGACGGCGATCCCTTTCGACCGGTGCGCCCGCAGCCAGCCGGCCATTCGCTTCCATCCAGGCGAACATCCGTCCGCGCTGGACAATCGGCCGCAATCCGTCTGTAATTCCTCCCGGCGACGCGTCAGGCGTTGCATAACAAGCCCGGAAAGCGGACCGGGCGCCAGCGGAGGAGAAGCGCATGAAGCGGCCCTACAATCGTCTGCGCGTGGCGTGTGCTGCCACGGCAATCGTGGCCTGGCTCGTGGCCGGCTGCGGTGAACGCGGGGCGGAAGCCCCCAAGACAGCCAGTGCCCAGGCCGCGGCGGCGGGCCCGCACGTCAAGCTCGACGTCACCAGCACCTATCCCACTTCGCTCACGCTCGTCGGCGAAGCCGCCCCGAGGCTCGCGAAACGGATCCAGCGTGCCTCGGGCGGCACGCTCGAACTCAAGATCCACGAGCCGGGCGCGCTCGTGCCCGCCATGCAGGCCATCCAGGCGGTGTCGCGCGGCTCGGTGGACGCGGCATGGTCGGCACCCGGGTTCTTTTCCGGGATCGATCCGGTCTACAACCTGTTCACCACGGTGCCGTTCGGTCCGGGCATCGGCGAGTATCTGGCGTGGATGTACTACGGCGGCGGGCAGCAGCTTCAGAACGAGATGTTCGACACGCACGGCGTGCACGCGACCATCTGCGGCATACATCCGCCCGAGGCCTCCGGCTGGTTCCGCAAGGAGATCAAGACCGTCAGCGACCTCAAGGGCCTGAAGATGCGTTTCTTCGGCCTCGGCGGACGGGTCATGGAAAAACTGGGCGTGTCGGTCCAGCTGCTCGCCCCCGGCGACATCTTCCAGGCGCTGCAACTGGGGACGATCGACGCCACCGAGTTTTCCATGCCGGCGCTCGATCAGAAGCTGGGGTTCTACCAGGTCGCCAAGTACTACTACTTCCCGGGCTGGCACCAGCAGGCTTCGATCCTCGACCTGTTCATCAACAAGAAGAAGTGGGAGGCGCTCTCCGACCAGCACAAGGCCATCATCGAGCAGGCCTGCGGCGACACCATCCGCGACATCATCGCCGAGGGCGAAGCGATCCAGTGGAAAGCGATGCGGGAGATGCGCGACAAACACGGGGTGAAGATCCTGCGCTGGCCGCCGGAAATCATGAAGGCCTACGAGAAGGCGTGGACCGAGGTGGTCGCCGAAGAGTCCGCCAAGAGCGCCAACTTCAAGAAGGCCTGGGATTCGTATTCCAGGTTCCGCGCCGACTACGCGATCTGGCGCGAGTACGGCTACCTCACCAACTGAGGACAGAACACCGACGACGGAGGACGGGTGGCCGAAGACCGATGACCGAGGACTGCAAGCAGCGCTTGCAGTGACACTCGCCGGTCTTTGGCTTCTCCATCCACCGCGCCCGCTGCCTTTCGCCCGACATCATGGACCGCCTGCTGAAGACCAGCGACGGCATCAATCGCGTGCTCGAGAAAGTCGCGATGGCCGCGGGCTGGCTGTTCGTCGTCTGCACGGCGGTGATCGTGCTGGACGTGCTCTCGCGCAAGGCCGGGTTCCAGATTCCGGGGCTGGGTTCGACCCGCCTCCAGGAGCTGGAGTGGCACCTGCACACCGCCATCTTCTCCTTCTGGCTCGGGATGGCCTACGTGCGCAACAGCCACGTACGCATCGATATCGCCTTTGCGCACGCCACGCCGGCCGCCCATGCCTGGGCGGAGTTCTTCGGCTGCCTGGTGTTCGCGCTGCCCTATTGCCTGATTGCGATCTATTTCAGCTTCGACTTCTTCTGGATCGCCTGGCTGCAGAACGAGTATTCCGAGAACCCCAGCGGATTGCCCTGGCGCTGGATTCCCAAGGGCATCATCTTTCTCGGACTGGTGCTGCTCCTGGTGGCCGTGGTCTCGGTCTTTCTGCGAGTGGTCGTCTTTCTGTTCGGGCCCGAACGGCTGCGCCAGGCGGCGGCGTTCGCCGGCGCCCGACGGCACTGAGGCGCGAGGACCATGGAATGGCTCGGCCAGCATCTCGCGGCGCTGCTCTTCGTGGTGCTCGCGATCGCGCTGTTCTGCGGTTACCCGGTGGCCTTCGTGCTGGGCGGGATCGCGATCTTCTTCGGCGCCCTCGGGATGGTCCTCGACGTGTTCCACCCTCTGCAGTTCTTCAATCTGCTGCCCAGAGTCTGGGGCGCGGCGGCATCCAACCCGGTGCTGGTCGCCGTTCCGATGTTCATCTTCATGGGCACGATGCTCGAACGCAGCGGCGTGGCGAGCGATCTGCTTCACTGCTTGCAGGTGCTCACGCGGCGCATCCCCGGCGGGCTGGCGATGTCCGTCACCCTCATGGGCACGATCATGGCGGCGACGACCGGGATCGTGGGTGCTTCGGTCGTGATGCTCACACTGATCGCGCTGCCGACCATGCTGGAGCGCGGGTACAGCAAGGAGCTCGCGGTGGGCACGATCGCTTCCGCCGGCACGCTCGGCATCCTCATCCCGCCCTCGATCATGCTGGTGATCATGGGCGACCTGCTCTCGGTTTCGGTGGGCACGCTGTTCGCGGCGGCGGTGATCCCCGGATTGATCCTGTCGTTCCTCTATCTGATCTATATCGGCGTGCTGAGCTTCCGCAAACCGGATCTTGCTCCGCCGCTGCCACCCGAGATCGGCCCCAGGACGCGGGCCGAGTTCTGGAAGATGATCGGCAAGAGCTTCCTGCCGCCGACCTTCCTCATCATCCTGGTGCTGGGCTCGATCTTCGCCGGCTGGGCCACGCCCACGGAAGCGGCGGGCGTGGGCGCCTTCGGCGCCATCCTGCTGGCATGGTTCAACGGCAGGCTCAACCTCAAGGCGATGAAGGAAGTGATCGAGAGCGCCGCGCTGACCAACGCCATGGTGTTCTTCATCATCTTCGGCGCCACGCTGTTCTCCTTCGTGTTTCGCGCGCTGGGCGGCGACGACATCGTGAAGGAGATCCTCGCCGCACTGGGCCTGAACACCGGCTGGGAGATCCTGGTCTTCCTCATGGTGCTGGTGTTCGTGCTCGGCTTCTTCTTCGACTGGATCGAGATCTGCCTGATCGTGCTGCCGGTATTCGCCCCCGTGCTGCAGGGCCTGGAGTTCGGTCCGCACATCGGCGAGGGCGCTCCGATCGTCTTCCTCACCTGGTTCATCATCATGATGTCGGTGAACCTGCAGACCTCGTTCCTGACGCCGCCTTTCGGCTTCACGCTGTTCTACATGAAGGGCACGGTGCCGAGAACGGTGACCATGGCGCACATCTACCGCGGCATCGTTCCGTTCGTGGCGCTGCAGGTGATCGGGTTGATTCTGATCATCGCCTTCCCGCAGTTCGCGCTCTGGCTGCCGAAGTCGGTGGGATTCCTGGATTAGGTACGGTCGACCTCTGCGCGCGGACCCCTGTAGCTGCGCCTCCGCGTCGAGGTCTCGAGGCCTCCGTGTTAAAGGGCCCTCAATAGCACCGAGAGTCCGCTGGCGATCAGCAGTACGCTGACGAAGATGGAAATGCGCTTGCGGTCCAGGCGGCCGTGCAGGCGATGGCCGATGTGCAGCCCCAGCAACATTCCCGGCAGCATCAGCGCGATGCCCCACCAGACATCGCTTCGAAGCAGCAGTCCCGACAGCAGGAACACCGTCAGGCGCAGGCCGGTGCTGCAGGCGAAAATCGCGGAGAGCGTGGCGCGCATCTTCGCCGGGTCCTCCAGCCGCGCGGCCATGTATGCGGCATAGATCGGTCCGCCCACACCGAACAGGCCACCGACCAGCCCGCCCGCAAGCCCGGTGGGGACACCCCAGGCGCGCGAAATCGAGGCCGCGCGCGCCGGCGCGAGCAGACGATAGGCCCCGTAACCGGCCACGAAGGCGCCGAGCGCCACCAGCGTGATGCGCGCCGGCAGAGTGGCCAGCAGCGTCACGCCGGCCAGAATGCCGACGACCATGAACGGGACTACGAGCCTGAGCTCGGCGGTCTCGATGTCGCGGCGGAAACGCAGTTGCGTGGCGAAGGTGGCGGAGAAATCGACCGCCACGATCATGGGCACGATGGTCTGCATCGGCAGGAAGTGCGCGAGCAGCGGAATGTTGACCAGCGCCGAGCCGAAGCCGGACAGACCGAGAATCACGTACGCGGCGAGCGCGATCAGCGGAACCGCGACGAGCGTCTCTACAGGGAAAGGCATCTGCATGCGGGCGAGCGCAAGTGTAGCAGCAGCGCTCACCTATAATGCGGAACATTCCTTCGAATCGCGCAGCCGCACAGCATGCCGTCCAACAGCACGATCGAACGCGCCGCCGTCATCGGTGCCGGCACCAAGGCGGCCGACATCGCCGCGATATCGGGCGCTGCGATGCGCGCCGGATATTCTGCGAGATGAGCGCGGCGGACGACCCCGAGCGGGTGCTGCTGGTCTACGGTCTGTGGATGAACCCGTTGGCGATGTATCCGCTCGGATTCGGCCTGCGGCGCTGCGGCTTCGCGGTATCGGTCTTTCGTTACCCGACGGTGCGATCCCCGATCGAGGACAATGCCAAGCGGCTGGCAGCATGGATTGCGGGCGCAAAGGCGCGCGTGCTGCACCTTGTCGGCCACAGTCTCGGAGGTGTGGTGATCCTGCGCGCGCTGGCGCAAGGCGCCGATCCGCGCGTCAAGCGTGTCGTGCTGCTCGGCACTCCGGTTGCGGGCAGCCTGGCGGGACGAAGCTTCGGGCAGACTCGCCTCGGCAGGTGGATGCTGGGCAAGACGCTGCCGGTCTGGCATGCGGGGTCACCGCCGGCCGTTGCCGCGGGCGTGGAGATCGGCGTACTGGCCGGCAATCTGCCGATCGGTCTCGGCCGGCTTGTGACGCGCCTGCCGTGTCCCCACGACGGCGCGGTGACGGTGGCGGAAACCCGTCTGGAGGGTGCAAGCGATTCGGTCGTTCTTCGCGTCAATCACACCGGGATGCTGTTTTCCGCGCGTGTGTCCAGCCAGGTGTGCGCGTTCCTGCACCATGGGCGCTTCCGGCATTCTGGCTAGAGGGCTTGCGGTCGGCACGGCGCTGATCGCTCTGGGCAGTTGCCAGACGATGGGCTATTACGCGCAGGCGCTGGGCGGCCAGATGCAGGTGTGGCGTGCGACCCGTCCGATCGAGCGCTGGGTGCGCGACGAGAGCGTGGAGCGGTCGTTGCGCCATCGACTGGAGCGGGTCGCCGAAATCCGCGAGTACGCGAGCCGGGAGCTGGCCCTGCCGGACAACAGGAGCTTCCGTGGCTATGCCGACCTGCATCGCCCGTACGTCCTGTGGAACGTGTTCGCGGCGCAGGAGTTCTCGCTCGATCCGGTCACCTGGTGTTTTCCGTTCGCCGGCTGCGTGGCCTACCGCGGTTACTTTTCCGAACAGGGCGCTCGGCGCTTCGCCGCCCGCTTGAGGGACAAGGGCTTCGACGTGTTCGTCGGCGGCGTGCCGGCTTACTCGACGCTGGGCTGGTTCAGCGATCCGGTGCTCAACACCTTCGTCCACTATCCGGAGACCGAGCTGGCGCGCCTGATCTTCCACGAACTGGCCCACCAGGTGGTGTACGTGCGCGACGACACCGTCTTCAACGAGTCTTTCGCGACCGCGGTGGAGCTGGAAGGCGTGCGCCGTTGGCTCGCACGACAAGGATCGCCCGAGCGGCTGCGGGCCTTCGAACAGGCACAGGAGCGAAAACAGCAGTTCCTCGCTCTGGTCGCGCGCACCCGCGCCGAGCTTCGCAGCGTGTACGCTGCGGATCGGCCGAAGGAAGACAAGCGCGCGGCAAAGGCGGCGGTATTCGCCGCCATGCGCGAAGCGTATGCTGCGCTCAGGCGGGAGTGGGGCGGTTTTCCCGGATACGACCGCTGGTTCGAGGAGCCGCTCGACAACGCGAAGCTCGCCTCGGTTGCCGCCTACAACGACCTCGTTCCGGCGTTCCAGGGCCTGATCGCGCAGGCGAACGGCGATCTGGGCGTCTTCTACGCCGAGGTCAGGAAGCTCGCCCGCCTGCCGAAGGCGCGGCGCCTTGCTCGTCTTGGCGGCAAGGTCTCCGACGTAACCACGCAGGACACGCAGAGAACACAAAGGCCAGGAGAAGCTCTGCAATGGGAAAGCAGGACCGCTGCAGAAGCGAGCGCGCGGCTTCAGGTCTCACCAGAACAGAAGCCTTCCGCGAGCTGCCTCGGTTGCATTTTCTCGAGGCATCCTGTTCTTCCTCGGTCTCCTCCGTGGTTCGAAGTTCCTGCTTCTTTTCAAGAGAAACGACGATGCGAGACTTGCATTCCGAATCCCGGCGCGAGTTTCTGAAGAACGGGGCGGGGGCCGCCGCGGGGCTGGCCGTCGCCGCGTGGCTGCCCGGGTGTTCGACGCCGCAAGCGCCCGGATCGGACGCGCCGTTCGCGCCGAATGCGTGGGTGCGCGTGCTCGCGGACGGCACGGTGCGGATCGTCATCGACCGCTCGGAGATGGGGCAGGGCGTGCTGACCGCGCTCGCCATGCTGGCGGCCGAGGAACTCGATGCGGACTGGTCGCGCGTGCAATACGAGCAGGCGCCGGCGCACGCGGTCTACGCCAACCCGGCCTTTCCGGTGCCGGTGCAGGTCACCGGCGGCAGCGCCAGCGTCCGTGCGGCTTGGCAGCCCATGCGCGAAGCCGGTGCCAAGGCCCGTGCGATGCTGGTCGCTGCCGCGGCGGAACAATGGAACGTGGTGCCGGAGAGCTGCCGCACGGAGCAGGGGCGCGTGTTCCACGACGCCACCGGGCGCGTGCTGTCCTACGGCGAGCTTGCGGAAAGGGCGGCGCGGTTGCCGGTGCCCGAACGGGTCTCCCTCAAGGATGCAACCGACTTCCGCCTGATCGGCACGCCGCTCGCGCGGCTCGACACCGCGGAGAAGGTGAGCGCGCAAGCGCAGTTCGGGATCGATGTCCGGCTGCCCGGGCTGCTCACTGCGGTGGTGGCCCGCTGCCCGGTTTTCGGCGGCAAAGCGCAGCGCTTCGACGGCAGCAGGGCGAAGGCCATACCCGGCGTGCGGCACGTGGTGCCGATCGATTCCGGGATCGCGGTGGTCGCCGAGAGCTACTGGGCGGCAACGCGCGGCCGCGAGGCACTGGATGTGACTTGGGACGAGGGTCCGGACGCCATGCTCGGCAGCGAGGAACTGCGCGCCCGGTTCGAAACGCTCGCGGCCACCGGCCCAGCCAGGGTCGCCCGCCGGGATGGCGACGCGGCCAAGGTGCTGTCTTCAGCCGGCAGTGTTCTCGAAGCGACTTACGAGCTGCCGTTCCTCGCACACGCGACGATGGAGCCGATGAACTGCACCGCGCACGTGGAGGCGGAGCGCTGCCGGATCTGGGCACCGACGCAGTATCAGGGCGGTTTCCCGATGTTCCTCGGGGGCGGCGCGCGAGGCGTGGCGAAGAAGATCACCGGGCTGCGCGAGGAGCGCATCGAGATCCACACCACGCAGCTGGGCGGAGGCTTCGGCCGCAGGCTGGTCTCGGACTTCGTCGCCGAGGCGGTGCAGATCTCGAAGGCGGTCGGTGCGCCGGTGAAAGTGGTGTGGTCGCGCGAAGACGACATGGCGCACGACTTCTACCGGCCGATGAGCCGCCACGAGCTGAAAGCGGTGCTGGGCCCCGACGGCCTGCCGCTCGCCTGGCGGCACCGCATCGTCGCACCGTCGATCATCCTGCGCGATCTGCCGTCCTGGATGCCGGAGTTCGCCACCGACCTGTTCGGCGCCACGCGCGACGGCGTGGACGAGAGCGCGGTGGAAGGCGCCGCCGATCTGCCCTACGCAATTCCCAACCTGCTCGTCGACTGGGTGCGCGCCGACACGCCGGTGCCCATCGGCTACTGGCGTTCGGTGGGCCACTCCTACAACGCCTTCGTCGTGGAGAGCTTCATCGACGAGCTGGCGGCGGCGGCCGGACAGGATCCGTTCGAGTACCGGCGCAAGCTGCTCGCGCACTCACCGCGTCATTTGAAGGTGCTGGAGCTGGCGGCGCAACGGGCCGGCTGGGGAAGGCCGCTGCCCTCCGGGCGTTTTCGCGGCATCGCGCTCTCGCGCTCCTTCCTGTCCTATGTGGCGGAAGTCGCCGAAGTGTCGGTACGCGATGGGGTGCCGCGCGTGCATCGCGTGGTGTGCGCGGTGGATTGCGGGCGCGTGGTCAATCCGAACATCGTCGAGCAGCAGATCGGCGGCGGCGCGATCTTCGGGCTCTCGGCTGTCCTGCATGGCGAGATCACGCTGAAGCACGGCCGCGTGCAGCAGAGCAACTTCCACGACTACGCAGTGGCACGAATGAACGAGTCGCCGGCCATCGAAGTGCACATCGTCCCCGGCACCGAAGAGCCGACCGGTGTGGGCGAGCCCGGGGTTCCGCCGCTCGCGCCCGCGGTGTGCAACGCGCTCTATCGCGCGACCGGCCGGCGCGTGCGCGCGCTCCCCGTGCGGCTGTAGCGGGAAGTCATGGTCTCGAGATGATCGCTCTTTCCTTTCCTCGCCGCGGGGGGAGCATCAAGGCGCCCCCCGCTATCTGAATTCTTCGCCCTTGAGCAGCTTGCCGACTCGCTGCCTTTGCAGGTCCTTCCACTTGGCGAAGTCCTCGCGCTTCCGGTTGACGAGGTCGTAGAGATCCACGCCGAGGAAGATGAACACCCCGTCGGACTTGGCGGGCGAGTCCGATTCGTGATGGGTGACCCCGAGCACGTAGTCGTTCCAGCGCAGCAACCCGCCCAGGCCGATGCCTTCGCGGGTGCTGGCGGTGACCAGCAGGGAAGCGCCCCACCACGACGCGTAGTCCTCGGTGCGATAGCGCACGAAGCCCAGCGGCTCGATGCCGATGCTCGCCTCCAGGTCGCCTTCGGCGCGGCTGCGGGCGTCGATCTCGACGCCCGCGGTCGGGCGCAGCACCACCCACTGGGTACGGAACAGCGGCTCCCAGTCGCTTCTGCCCAGGCGCTTGCCGTTGAGCCACAGCTCCCAGGGCCACATCGGCAGCCCGTTTCGCAGCAGCGCCTCGTGATCGCGGTACTGTTCCACGACCCGGCGCGCCCGCCGTTCCAGTTCCGGCAGCCGCTCCTGCCCGCGCACCCATCCGGTCATGAGCGACACCGCGACCATGTCCGGTGCGTGCCGCGGCAGTGCATCGCACGCGAGCGCGATCGGCTGATCGGTGTTCTCGAACAGGGTCTCCCGGGTGCGATCGTCGCTCGGCGCCGCGTCGAAGGCCGCGGGTTCCAGACGCGCAGCGCGCACGTTTGCGAGAAAACGCGCGACCGCGGGCTCAGCTTTCGTGGCGTCGTCCAGCGTGGCCTCGAAGCGATCGGCGAACCGCGAATACACCGCCGCGAAACGGCGAGCGTCGAGGTCGGCCGCACTCGCTTCTATCAGTGCCGAGGGCTGCAGCTCGGGAGTGACCTGCAAGAGCCGATCGCACATGCGAACCGCATCGCCGTCGAGCGTTGCGGCGCAAGCCGCCTGCCATCCGAAAAAGCCCGCTGTGAGCAGCGTGAAGGGTCGCATCAGGCGTCCGCGAACTGCCTGATCAATTGCTCGATCGCCGCGCGCAGCGCGGCGATCGACGTCTGCCCGGTGACCAGCCCGCGCAAGCCGTCCTCCAGAATCTGGCGCGCCTGCTGGTCCAGCCCGGCCAGCGCGCCGCCGAAACCGGTCCATTCGGGCGACTGGGCGAGCGCCCGGGCTGCTTGCGCGCACGCGCCGGTAAAACCGGGGTCGATCAGGCGCGCGAAGATCGGCGCGTGCACCGCCGGATTCGCGAGATAGTGGCCGAAGCCGTGAACGTTTCTCTGGTGCACGTGGCGGATCGTGATGTTGCTCCAGCCCGGTCGCGGCGTGGGGTTCGCTGCGCCGCCGCCCGCGCGGCTCACCGGATCCCAGGCGTGATTGATGTTGTATACGCGCGCGCAGTCGTAGGCACCGTCCGTTTTCAGCAGGGCGTACTCTCCCGCCACCTGCCTGAGCAGAGGAATGGTGTTGGAGATCAGGTACAGCGCCGAAAGCCCTACCGGGACGGGTCTGTCGGGATTGGCTCGCGCGCCGGCCACGACGGCGTTGAAGTCGGCGCGGTCCGCGGGGGCGAGGTTCGGATTGTCGAGCAGCTCCGGTTTGTGACGCTCCACTTCCGCCACATCGTCGTCCCACCGGGCGGTCGCCAGCTGGTAGAGCGCGTCCTGCGCCACCGTCGTGCCCTGCGAATGGGCCGCCACCGCAAAGCGCGGAATGTTGCCGGGCGCGCCGCCCGCTGCGAGCCACGTCTGGTAGATCTTGGTGGCGATCACCGAATTGACGCGCAGGCGCACCGTGCGCGCGACCAAGTCGAATCCGCAATACAGCAGCACGTCGCCGCCAAAGCGCAGAAACAGGTCTTTCCGGCCGTTGGTCGATTGCCACAGGTTGCCGACCGCGCCCACCCAGTCGAAGCCGGCGTTGGCCGGAATCGACTGTCCCAGTTCCTGCCAGGTGTCCAGGATCAGATCGAAGACATCGTCGTAGCGGATTTCCACCAGATCGAGGTAGTCGGCGAGCTTCGCCCCGGCAGGAAAGCAGGCGGGATAGTGTCTCATCGCGCTTTCCAGCGCCTCGACCGGTCCACCCGGCGCGTGGATCCACCCCTTCTTGTGCTGTCCGATGCCGTGTACGAAGAAAAGTACGTTCTTGGCCATTCTTCCTCCCGGGCAACCGCCCAAGGGGCAACCGAGCGGCAGGTGTAGCAGCCGGCCCCTTACGTATAGATGACAACCGCCGGCCCGGCAAATCTGTCAAATCGTGAGGTTCTGGATCGGGCTGCGAATTCATGCACTTGCCATTCGCGGCGGGCGGATTGCGCGTCATGTAGGCGTCATGCCGGTCGCGATTCCGGGCGCCGGCCGGCCTTGTCCGGCGCCGGTGATAAACTTCGCCGCTTGCTGCCGCGCTGCAACAGGCGCGGCCGAAAACCGGACTGGACATGAGCGACAACACGGACATCAATACTCTGCGCCGCATCCTGCGCACGGCCAAGACCATCGCGGTGGTCGGACTTTCGGCCAACTGGTACCGGCCCAGCTACTTCGCGGCCAAGTACATGCAGGAACACGGCTACCGGATCTTCCCGGTCAATCCCTCCTACGCGGGCCGGGAGATCCTGGGCGAGAAGGTCTACGCCAGCGTGCGCGACATTCCCGAGAGAATCGACATCGTCGACTGCTTCCGCAGAAGCGAGGACATCGAGCCGATCGCCGAAGATGCCATCGCGGTCGGCGCCAAGGTGCTATGGATGCAGCTCGGGGTGAGCAACGAAAAGGCCGCGGAGAAGGCGCGCAAGGCGGGACTCGAAGTCGTCCAGGACCGCTGCGTGAAGATCGAGCATGGCCGGTTGTTCGGCGGCCTGAACTGGGTGGGCGTGAACACCAAGGTGATCTCGGCCAAACGCCCGCAGTGGCTGCCGTATTAGAGGCCGTGACGACAGTCGCGTAGTCACCCTATTCACGATATTCACGGAACTCCCATGGCAGACAGAGAATTCGGATTCGGCACGCTGTGCCTGCACGCCGGCCACATTCCCGATCCGGCGACCGGATCGCGCGCGGTGCCGATCTACCAGACCACCTCCTACGTGTTCGATTCGGCGGACCACGCCGCGAGCCTGTTCAACCTGCAGACCTTCGGCAATGTCTATTCGCGCATCTCCAATCCGACGGTGGCCGTGTTCGAGGAACGCATGGCGGCGCTGGAAGGGGGACGCGCCGCGCTGGCCACCGCATCGGGCCAGGCCGCGCAGATGTGCGCGCTGCTCACATTGCTCAGGCAGGGCGACGAGATCGTGTCGGCCAGCACGCTCTACGGCGGCACCTACTCGCAGTTCGACGTCACGTTCCGCCAGTTCGGCATCAATACCGTCTTCGTCGACCCGGACGACCCGGACAATTTCCGCAAGGCCCTCACGCCCAGGACCAAGGTGCTCTACGCCGAGACCATGGGCAATCCGCGCATCAACGTCCTCGACATCGAGGCCGTGGCGATGATCGCGCGCGACGCCGGCGTGCCGCTGGTCATCGACAACACCTTCGCCTCGCCCTATCTGTGCCAGCCGATCAGGTTCGGCGCGGACATCATCGTGCACTCGGCGACCAAATTCATCGGCGGCCACGGCACGACCATGGGCGGGGTGATCGTCGAATCCGGCAAATTCCCCTGGGGCAACGGCAAGTTCCCCATGATGACCGAGCCTTCGCGCGGCTACCACGGCGTGATCTTCCACGAGACCTTCGGCGACTTCGGCTACACGATGAAGTGCCGGATGGAGACCCTGCGCACGCTCGGCCCCGCGCTCTCGCCGCTCAACGCCTGGCTGCTGCTGCAGGGGCTGGAAACGCTGCACGTGCGCATGGAGCGCCACGTGCAGAACGCGACCAGGGTCGCCGAGTTCCTCGCCGGCCATCCGCGCGTGTCGTGGGTCAACTATCCGGGGCTGAAGACGAGCCCCTACTACAAGCTGGCGCAGAAATATCTGCCCAAGGGCTGCGGCTCGATCATGACCTTCGGCATCAAGGGCGGCGCGCAGGCCGGCATCAAGTTCATCGAGTCGCTGCAATTCTTCTCGCACCTCGCCAACGTCGGCGATGCCAAGACGCTGGTCATCCATCCCGCGTCCACCACCCATCGCCAGCTCTCCGAGGAGGAACAGGTCAAGGCCGGGGTCTCGCCCGACATGGTGCGCCTGTCGATCGGCATCGAGGATGTCGACGACATTCTCTGGGACCTCGACCAGGCCCTCTCCCAGTCCAGGTCCTGACCGCCAAACTCACAGCGCGAGGGACGCGTGGACGCTGGCAATCCCGGCGAACCGCGTTCCAAGCTTCCGTCGCACGGGATGGAGAATAGCTTGGCCCGCTTCAAGCGTACGTCGGGCGCCGTGGAGCTGCGGCGCAGCGCCAGGCGAACCGGTTCCATGAAGGACAGCAAGGTCTGTGATCGAGCTTCGATCATTGCGACCCCATCGCTTTCCAACTCGGCTTCGTTCTCCTCCGCGTCCTTCGCGTCCTCCGCGGTGAGCGCTTCGGTTGCCAGATGAGAGGCGTGGTATGGCCGCTCGTCGTAACCATGGCGATCCAGGCCCTGGTGTCGATGGCGGTGTTTTCCCCGCCTGTCCTGGCCCCGGCGGCGCACGTCGAGATCGGATTTCCGGCGAGCTGGGTCGGTCTGGTCACCACGCTCACCTTCGCCTCGGCGACGCTGGGTGCGCTGTTCTCGGGCGGCGTCATCGCGCGGCTCGGCGCGCTGCGCATGAGCCAGTTATCCCTCCTGCTGTGCGGAGCCGGCATTGCGCTGATCGCCAGCGCCGACCCGTGGCTGGTCGCGCTCGGCGCGCTGATCATGGGCGCGGGTTACGGGCCGGTCACGCCTTCCAGCTCGGCCATCCTGGTCGATCGCACGCCAGAGCACATGCGCGCCTTCATCTTCTCGCTCAAGCAGACCGGCGTGCCGATCGGCGGCGCGCTGGCCGGCGCGATCGTTCCTGCGCTCGTTGTGGCGGCGAACTGGAAGATCTCGGCACTCGCGGTCGGCGTGATCTGCTGGGCGCTCGCCGTTGCGATCCAGCCTTATCGGGCGGCGGTCGATCTGGCCCCGCATCGCATTGCGCCATCGAAGCCGGCCAGCCTGCTGGAACCGCTGCGCTTCGTGCTCGGGCATCCGCGACTGCGCGAGATGGGCCTCGCCTCGGCAGCCTACTCGGGAATGCAGGCCTGCCTCGCCACTTTCCTGGTGGTGTATCTGCATCAGCGCGTCGGCTTTTCGGTGCCGGTGGCGGGCGCGGCGCTCGCCACCGCGATGAGCGCCGGAATCGTCGGGCGCATCGCCTGGGGAATCGTGGCCGACCACTGGGTGCGGCCGCGCGCGCTGCTCGGCATCATCGGACTGACCATGTCGGCTTGCGCGGCAATGACCGCGGCGTTCAGCGACCACTGGCCGGTGGCGATCGTTTTTGCGGTGAGCTTCGTCTACGGAGCGACCGCGATCGGCTGGAACGGCGTTTACCTCTCCGAGGTGGCGCGCATCGCGCCGGCCGGACGGGCAGGCTCCGCGACCGGCGCTTCGCTGGCGATGACCTACGCCGGCGTGGTGGTGCTGCCGAGCGTGTTCTGGATCATCGTGGGCCTGAGCGGGAGCTACGCGGCCGGGTTTCTCGCCGCCGCGGCGCTGAGCCTGTGGCGCAGCTCGTACTTCCTCCGCGGAAGGTGACCGGCGCCCACCGCGGAGAGGCAAAGGAAACGCGAATGTCCCGAACCACGAGGGACTGGACACGGCGGAATGCCTGGAACTCGGGAACTCTCCTCAGGCCTTCTTCGCGCCTTCATGCTGGGCTCTTGGCCTTTGCGTCCTCCGCGGTGGGCGCTTTCTAGGCCAGCGGGCGGAGGATCTGGCGAAGGAACTGCTGCGCGCGGGGCGTCCGCGGCGAGTCGAAGAAGCGTTCGGGCGGCGCCTCCTCGAGGATGCGGCCCTGGTCCATGAACAGCACGCGGTCGGCGACATGGCGCGCGAAGCCCATCTCGTGCGTCACCACCATCATCGTCATCCCGTCCTTCGCCAGATCTTCCATCACCGCCAGCACCTCGCCGATCATCTCCGGATCGAGCGCGCTGGTCGGCTCGTCGAACAGCATGATCTTCGGTTTCATCGCCAGGGCGCGGGCAATGGCCACGCGCTGCTGCTGGCCGCCGGAGAGCTGCGACGGATAGGCGTTCACCTTGTCCGCGAGCCCCACGCGCTCGAGCAGCGCTCTGGCCGTTTCCTCCGCCTCGCGCAGCGGCAGCCCGCGTACCTTGGTGGGCGCGAGCGTGATGTTGCGCAGCACCGTCAGGTGCGGAAAGAGATTGAACTGCTGAAAGACGAAACCGATGTCCTGGCGCAGCTTGTTGACGTCGGTGTTCGGGGCGTTCACGTCGACGCCGGCCACGCGGATCGTCCCGCGGTCGATCTTCTCCAGGCGGTTGATGGTGCGGATCAGGGTCGATTTGCCGGAGCCGGACGGCCCGCACACCACCACGCGCTCGCCTTCCCGGATCGACAGGGTGACGTCGGCCAGCGCCTGGAAACCGCCGTACCACTTCGAGACGTCGCTGAACTCGATCATGGAAGAACCATGACGACGGGACTGTCGTGACTTCGTACCATCGGGGGACACGTCAAGGGAGAAGAGAACTCTGTGCGTACCGCATCGTAGTCATGCGGTTCACGGAATCGCGACACTCACGCGCCATACGTCAGGTTCCTCGCCTTGCCCCAGAACACGCGATAGGAAAACACCGTGTAGAAAACGATCACCGGCAGCACGATGACGGTGCCGACAAGAACGAACTTCAGCGAAGAGGGTGCCGCTGCCGCCTGCCAGATCGTCATGCGATCGACCACCAGGTACGGGTACAGGCTGTACGCCAGACCGGCGAACGCGAACACGAAGATCCACACCGCCAGCACGAACGGCAGCCATTCGCGTTTCGATGCGGCGCGCTGCAGCCGGCCGTTCCAGATCCAGATGCCGGCGATCGCGGCCGCGCTCAGGATCGGCAGTGGGGCGAGCCACAGGATGCGCGGCCACGCGAACCACTTGTGCATGATCCCGGTGTTCGCAAACGGCGTGGCCAGGCTGATCGCCGCCACGCCCGCGGCGGTGAGCAGCACCGCGGCCCTGCCCCAGGCCAGCGACTTCGCCTGCAGGTCCCCCTCGGTCTTGATCGTGAGCCAGGTGGCGCCGAGCAGCGCATAGCCCCCGGCCAGTCCGACGCCGACCAGCAGCCCGAACGCGGTAGCCAGCGCGCCCTGCTTGAATCCGGTCACCACACCGGCCAGCATCACGCCCTGCGCCAGCGCCGCGCCCAGCGAGCCGAGGAAGAACAGCCGATTCCAGGCTTCCTGATGCCAGCCCGAGGCCTTGACGCGAAACTCGAAAGCCACGCCGCGCAGGATCAGCCCGATCAGCATCACCGCGACCGGCAGATAGAGCGAGGACAGGATGATTCCGTGCGCGTGCGGGAAGGCGACCAGCAGGATGCCCACGCCAAGGACGAGCCAGGTCTCGTTGGCGTCCCAGAACGGACCGATCGAGGCCACCATGAGGTCCTGCTCCTCGCGGCTGGCGAGCGGAAGCAGGATCCCCACGCCGAGATCGAAGCCGTCCAGGATCACGTAGGCCAGGATCGCCAGGCCCATGAGCACCATGAAGACAAACGGCAGATCGAGCTGCATGGCTAGCGGTCGGTCGAAAGACGCTCAGGTCGCTGCAAGGGGAAAGTCCGGAAACGAATCACAAGCACGAGGCTGCACAGGGCGTTCCGGGCGAGCGTGTTTTTCTTCGTGTTCCTTTTTGCCTCGATGTCTTCATGGTGCGCCATATTGCCTCCCCTTGTCGTCAAGCGACACGCGGCTCGGCGGGTTGGGCCGCTGCGCGATATGCCTCCCCGGTCGCGTCCTTGATCGCGAGTTGCGTCAGAACCACCATGTACGAGACGAGCAGCAGCGCGTATACGATCGCATAGCCGATCAGCGTGAGCGCGATGTCGCCGGCCGGCACCGAGGAAGCGGTCTCGGCGGTCGTGATCACGCCGTAGACCAGATAGGGCTGGCGGCCGATCTCGGTGGTGTACCAGCCCGCGAGGGTGGCGACCCAGCCGGAGAACGTCATCGCCGCGAAGCCGCGCAGCAGCCAGCGCGGCGGTTCGCGCTTGCGCAGCAGAACCACGCTGCCGAACCAGGCGAACGCCAGCATCAGGACGCCCACGCCCACCATCAGACGGAAGCTCCAGAACACCGCCGCCACCGGCGGATGCGCGCCGGGGAATTCGTTCAATCCCTTCAGCTCGCCGTCCGCATCGTGGGTGAGGATCCAGCTCGCGCCCTTGGGAATCGCGATGGCGTAGTCGTTGCGCCGCTCCCGTTCGTTGGGCAGCGCGAAGAGCAGCAGCGGCACTCCGCGGCCGGTTTCCCAGATGCCCTCGATGGCGGCGATCTTGGCCGGCTGGTGTTCGAGCGTGTTCAGGCCGTGCAGATCGCCGACCAGGATCTGCACCGGCGCGAGCACCGCCGCCACCGCCACACCGGTGCGCAACATCCTGCGCGCCGGCTCGAAGGCGCGGTTGCGCAGCAACTGCAATGCGGAAATGCCGGCGATCAGAAACGCCGCGGTGAGGCCCGAGGCGATCATCATGTGCGCGAGCCGATAGGGAAAGCTCGGGTTGAAAATGATCGCCCACCAGTCGGTGGCATGAAGCTGGCCTTCGATCGCTTCGAAGCCCCGGGGAGTCTGCATCCAGGAATTGAGCGCGAGGATCCAGAAGGCGGAGGCCGTGGTGCCGGCCGCGACCAGGAAGGCCGACAGCGTGTGCAGCCAGCCGGGCACACGCTCGCGCCCGAAGAGCATGACACCGAGAAATGTCGCCTCCAGGAAGAACGCGGTCAGCACTTCGTAGCCCAGCAGCGGACCCGCGATGTTCCCGGCCTTCTGCATGAACCCGGGCCAGTTGGTCCCGAACTGGAAGCTCATGGTGATGCCGGACACCACGCCGAGCGCGAAAGACAGCGCGAAGATCTTCACCCATAGCCGGTAAGCCTGGGCGAGCCAGCCTGGCCCCCTGCGCCCGATGCGGATGCGCAGGTAGAGCAGCACCCAGGCGAGCGCGATGGTGATGCTCGGGAACAGAATGTGGAACGAAATGTTGAGCCCGAACTGGGCCCGCGCGAGCAGAAGCGGATCGTCAAACATCGTGGGCGCCTCGACGGTGCAAGTCTACCGCGAGGCTGTCCTTCCGATCACCCGAGGGCCAGGACTTCGGTCTCACTTTCTTCGCCGCGCGTTTGTCGCTACGATTCCCTCGTTACCGCTTGCCACAACCATCCATGCTGGTACGTTTCGAAAGCGACGTGGGCAACCTGACGATGTTTGGAGATGTCGCCGTCAAGCTGCTGAAAATGATGGGCCACAGCGGGAGCGTTCCCGGCGCGATCCTGCCGAAGGATATTCCGGCCGCGCTCGCACGGCTCGAGCAGGCGCTCGAAAGCGAACCGGAATCGGCGGCCGTGACCAGACAGGGGCGGAAGGAAGAAGACAAGGAACCGCCGGTCTCGCTGAAACGACGTGCCTTTCCCTTGATGGAGCTGCTCGCACGCGCCGCCAAGGAAGAGTGCGAGGTCATGTGGCGCTAGGCTGTGAACAGCGATGAAACCATGACCGGGTTGCGGTGCCCCGGGGCGAATCACGCCGATACAAAGTCAAGACCAGGGAGGAAGCCAATGTGGAAGTTTCTCGCAGCAGTGCTGCTGGTGCCGGCGCTCGCGTTGCCGCAGTCCGTATGGGCCGAGGCGCGAGAGCTTTCGGTCAGCCAGTCGATCGTGATCGACGCGCCGGCCGAGCGGGTCTGGGAGGTCGCCGGCGATTTCGTGGGCGTCAATCGCTGGCTCACGGTGATCCCTTCGAGCAGGCTGATCCTCGGCCGCAATCGTGAGGTCGGTTGCGTCCGCGAGCTCACGCGCGCCAACGGCACCAAGGTGCAGGAAAAACTGATCGAGTACGATCCCTGGACGATGACCTTTACCTACACCTATGTCGGCGGACAACCGCTGGTGAGCGACTATTTCGCCACCATGAGCCTGACCGCTCTCGACGACGGCAAGACCCGGGTGGACTGGAAAGCGCGCTTCCGGAGACTGGACTACTGGACCGAACAGCCGCCGCCCGGACAGGAGGACGACACGCTCGTCGCGCTCTTCAACCGCATCTATTCCGGTGGGCTGGAGAGCCTGAAAAAGGTGGTGGAAGGCCAGTGAGGAGCAGGGCGGCAGGTGGGACGATCGAGGCGGCGGACCCGATGAGGCGAGCGTGGCGCGGGGCGCATTCGATCTGAGCGGCAAGGTCGCGGTGGTGACCGGATCGAGCCGGGGTATCGGGCGCTCGATCGCCGAGCATCTCGCCGCCGCCGGCGCGAAAGTGGTGATCTCCAGCCGCAAGGCGCCCGCCTGCGAAGAGGTCGTGCAAGCCATCCGCAAATGCGGCGGCGAAGCAGTCGCGATTCCTGCCAACATCGGCGACAAGTCCCAGCTCGAGCAACTGGTCGAGCAGACCCGGCGGCACTACGGCAGGATCGACGTGCTGGTGTGCAACGCCGCTTCCAATCCCTACTACGGTCCGATGGCCGGCCTGCCCGACGATGCGTTCACCAAGATCCTGCACAACAACGTCGTGGCCAACCACTGGCTGGCCAATCTGGTGCTCCCCGAAATGGCGCAACGCCGCGACGGCGTGGTCATCATCGTCTCGTCGATCGGCGGACTGAAGGGCACGGGCACGCTGGGCGCTTACGCCATCTCCAAAGCAGCCGACATGCAGCTCGCGCGCAACCTCGCGGTCGAATGGGGCCGGCACAACATCCGCGTCAACTGCATCGCGCCTGGCCTCGTCAGAACGGACTTCGCCCGCGCGCTGTGGGAGAACCCGGAGGTACTGCGGCGCTACGAGTCCCGAACGCCCCTGGGCCGCATCGGGGAACCCGACGACATCGGCGGCATCGCCGTGTTCCTCGCTTCGCGCGCCGGTGCTTTCGTGACCGGGCAGAGCATCGTGGCCGATGGCGGCGTGACCATCGCCGGCTGAGCCGGCGGCGCATCTGACGTCGGCCTTCGCGCCGGCGAGTATCATCGTCAGGCCATGCCCGCCAACCTCACGCCCGAATACAAGGCGGCGGAGGCCGCTTTTCGCAAGGCGCGCGACCCCCGCGAGCGCCTGGATTGTCTGCGCGAGATGCTGCGCACCGTGCCCAAGCACAAAGGCACCGAGCACCTGCAGGCCGACATCAAGCGCTCGATCAGGGAGCTGTCGGAAGAACTCGAGGGGCCGAAGAAGGGCGCCGCCCACGGCGGCCCCGCGCTGGTCGTCCGGCCGGAGGGCGCAGCCCAGATCGCTCTGATCGGACCGCCCAACGCCGGCAAGTCGGCGCTGCACGCCACGCTCACCGGCTCCGGCGTCCACGTCGCCGATTACCCCTTCACCACGCAGTTTCCCGCACCGGGAATGATGTCGTTCGAGGACATTCACTTCCAGCTCGTGGATCTTCCCGCCGTGTCGCGCGAACACCCGGTGCCGTGGCTGCACGGGGCGCTGCAGACCGCGGATGCCTGCATGCTGGTGATCGATCTGAACGATCCCGACTGCGTCGACGAAGTGCAGGCCGTGCACGCGATCCTGCGCGAGAAGCGCGTGACGCTCAGCGCGCGCTGGCCGGGAGATAGCGACTGCGCCGCGCCGGCGCAAGAGGAAGATCCGTTCGCGCTGCGCCTTCCCGCGCTGCTCCTGGCAAACAAGGCCGACCTCGTCGCCAACATCGACGAAGAGCTTCAGACGTTGCGCGAGCTCACCGGGTTGCGCTACCCCGCGTTGTCGGTGTCGGCAAGAACCGGCCACGGGCTTGCGCAGATCGGCCCGTGGCTGTTCCGCGCGCTGGCCATCGTGCGGGTCTACACCAAGGCGCCGGGCAAGCCGCCGGAGAAGCGTCACCCCTTCACCCTGCGCCGCGGCCAGAACGTGGAGGACGTCGCGCGCCTGGTACACAAGGATCTCGCGCGCAGTCTGCGCTACGCGCGCGTGTGGGGCAGGTCCGGTTTCGACGGCCACCCGGTCGGGCGCGAGCACCTCGTGGAGGACGGGGACGTCATCGAGCTGCACGCGTGACGAGCCGCTGCGCGCCGCGCGACGACGACCCGCAGTCCGAAGGCACCCCGCGGCGTTTCCGTGAGCGGGCGGTCGCGCGCCGGCTATCTCTTCCTGAACTGCGGCCGGAAGCTCGCGACCGGGCGCTCGTCCTTGTGGCGGAAGTTGATGCGGCCCCGGGTCAGGTCATAGGGCGAGATTTCCAGCGTGACCTTGTCGCCCGCCAGAATGCGGATGCGATGCTTGCGGATCTTTCCGGAGGCGTACGCGGTGACATTGGCGCCGTTGTCCAGCGTCACGCGGAACGTCGTGTTGGGCAGCACTTCGTTCACAACGCCTTCCATTTCGATGAATTCTTCCTTCGCCATAGCGTAATCTCCGTAAGTTGCGGCCGGGCGGGCCGGCCGATGAAGGCTTGTGAATGCGGCCGTGGCTAGCTCATGACCCGCTGCTGCGCGTTTTGCCGGTCGCCCTCGGCGCACGAAGCGCACGCCGGCTACCGGGAGCTTCCCTGGGGCTTGCGGTCGGGCGCGTTCGCGCTTCCGATGCCGTCCGGGCGCGCGTCTTCTTTGGCTTCCTGACCGGGATTCTTCACCGCGGGCGTCTGTCGCTGCAGGCGCCGGCGCAGGATCATCGCGGTCGCTTCCTGCGGAGAAAGCTTCTTGGCCATGTTCGTCTCCACCAGTGAAAAACAAAACCCCCGACCGTCAAGCGGAAGGGGGTTCAGGGGCATTCTACACACCCGGACCCTTCCGGCAAAGTCCGCCCGCGGGACCGGGCGCGGGCTCAGCCGGTCTCCGAGGCGCGCGCGCCGTGCGCGGCCTCCTGCGCAAGGCGCGCCCGCAGATCGGTCTTCAGCACTTTTCCATAGTTGTTCTTGGGCAGCTCCGGCACGAAGCGGTAGGCGCGCGGGCGCTTGAAGCGCGCGATCCGATCGAGACAGAGCGCGTCCAGCTCCCGCTCGCTCACCGTGGCGCCATCGCGCACCACGACGAAGGCCACGACTTCCTCGCCCCACTCGGGGTGCGGGCGGCCCACCACCGATGCTTCGGCCACGGCCGGGTGGCGAAGCAGCACTTCCTCGACCTCGCGCGGGTAGACGTTGGCGCCGCCGCTGATGATGAGATCTTTCGAGCGGTCGCGCAGCGTCAGGAATCCGTCTTCGTCCAGCGAGCCCACATCGCCGGTGTGCAGCCAGCCGTTGCGCAGCGTCTCGGCGGTCGCTTCCGGATCGCGCCAGTAGCCCTTCATCACCGCGTCGCCGCGCACCAGCACCTCCCCGACGGCGCCCGCGGGCAGCGGGCGGTCCTGCGCGTCGCCCACCATTACCTGCATCGCCGTTTGGGCCACGCCCACGGAGGCCAGCCGCTGTTCGTGGCGTGCATGGCCGTGGTCGTTGATGTGAAAGCGCGACAGCGCGGTAATGGTCATCGGGGACTCGCCCTGACCGTAGATCTGCACGAAGCGCGGGCCGATGGTCTCCAGCGCACGCTTGATGTCCTGCAGATACATCGGGCCGCCGCCGTAGACCACGGTCTTCAAGCCCTCGAGCGCCGGCGCATGCTGACGCGCGTATTCCACCAGCCGGTGAACCATGGTCGGCGCGGCGAACAGCGTCAGGCCGGGCCAGCGCCGGCACAGCGCGAAGATCTCG
Organism: Burkholderiales bacterium; assembly: GCA_035560005.1. Taxonomy (NCBI): domain Bacteria; kingdom Pseudomonadati; phylum Pseudomonadota; class Betaproteobacteria; order Burkholderiales; species Burkholderiales bacterium. Next base: position 23,129 of record DATMAN010000030.1, read on the forward strand.
CCCGGATCGAAGTGCCCGCTTTCCGGCACCACCTGGTTGGCTCCTGCCAGCACGTGCGGAAAGTTGTACATGCCGGAGCCGTGCGACATCGGCGCGGCGTGCAGCAGGCAGTCGCCCGGCGCGATGGCGTCCACGTCGGCGAAGTAGCACAAGGTCATGCACAGCACGTTGCGGTGCGTGATCATCACGCCTTTCGGACGCCCGGTGGTTCCGCTGGTGTAGAAGAGCCACGCCACATCGTCCGGCGCCGAAGGGTGAAGATCGATGCGTGCGTCGGTCCGCAGCAGCGCGGCGTGCTCCGCCGATCCGGCCTCGATCACCCGTTGCGGGCCGGCGCCGCTTTCGAGGGCCGTGGACACCGCCGCAGTCAGATCGGGCGTGACGAAGCACACCCGCGCGCCGCAATGTTCGAGGATGTATCGGAACTCGCGCGCATGCAGCTTCGCGTTCATCGGCACCGCCACCAGGCCGGCGTGCCATGCCGCGTACAGGATCTCGATGTACTCGGGCGAATTGCGCATCGCCAGCGCGACCCGGTCTCCCGGCGCAAGCCGCAACGCGCCGCGCATCGCGCCGGCGAGCGCCGCGACGCGCGTCATCAACCGGCGATAGTCGGCCCAGGCGCGGCTGCCCCGGGAAACGGCCGGGCGCTCGGGAAAGAGGCGGGCGGCGCGCGCCAGGAAGTTCGCGACGTTCACGCCAGTTCGGTGCGCGCGAGAAATTCCATGACTTCGGCGCGGGTGGGTGCCCCTGCGCGCCCGCCGGGCCGGGTGCACTTGATCGCGGCCGCGACCGAGGCGAAGCGGATCGCTTCGCCTACCGTGTCGCCCTCGGCGATCGCGAGCGTGTAGGCGCCATGGAAAACGTCGCCGGCGCCCAGCGTGTCCACCACCGGCACCTCGACCGCCGGGCAGGCGCGCAGCGCGCGCGGCGCGTCGTGCTCGAGCCAGAGCGCCCCGCCCTTGCCGCGAGTCACGCAAGCCACGCGCGCGCCGTGCTTCAGGGCGCGGCGCAACCCGCCTTCGTAGTCGGCGCCGCCGAACTGCGCCAGCCCGCGCTCGGAAAACACCACGTGATCGGCCAGGCGCGTGAGCGCGTCCAGCACGTCCTGGGGCGCGACCTCGCCGTCGAGAATGGAGGGCACGCCCGCCTTGCGCGCCGCGCCGAGCGCGGCGGCTGCGCCTTGCGGCCAGCGTACGTCGACCATCACAGCGTCGGCGCTCGCGACGGCGCCGAGCGGCAGCCAGTCGGCCGGCGCCGCCAGCGCGCTCCCGCGGTAACCGACCACCAGCCGCTCTCCACGGCGGTCGATCAGCACCGCCGAATGCGACGTGGTCTTTCCCTCGAAGCCGCGCAGATTCTCGACGTCGACGCCTTCGGCGTGCAGTTGCGCGCGAACGGCTGCCGCGACCGCGTCCTCGCCGGTCGGACCCCAGAGCAGCGCCGTGCCGCCGAGCCGGGCGATCGTCACGGCCGCGTTCGCCATCATTCCACCGCCGCACTCCTCGTAGCGGGTGGCGGCGATCTTGCCGCTGTCGGCCGGCCACGAATCCACGGTGAAGATGCGATCCAGCGCCGCATGGCCGACGCAGATGACCTTCATCGTTCCGGCATCCCTGAAGCGCACGTCAGGTGAGACGAACGATCCGGACCTTGCGCCCGCTCAGCGCGCGTAGACGATTCCCTTGCGCTCCAGCGTGCGCTTGAGCGCGACCCAGCTCTTGTCGATCTCGGCCCCGCCCGGCCCCTTGAACTGCTCGAAGCCTCTCTTCGCCACCGCTTCCGGGATCGGCTTGGGCTCGGCGCCGCCGGCCAGCGCATCGACCTGGATCTGGCAGGCGGTGTCCAGGTAGTACATCAGCTCGAAGGCTTCGGCCACCGTGGTGCCGAGCGTGAGCAGCCCGTGATTGCGCAGGATCATCGCCCTGGAGGTCTTTCCCAGGTCGCGCGCCAGGCGGTTGCGCTCGTCCAGCTCCAGCGCGATGCCTTCGTAGTCGTGGTAGGTGAGCATTGCATAGGTGCGCAGCGCATGCTGGCTGAGCGGCAGCAGCCCCTGCTTCTGTGCCGAGACCGCGACGCCGGCCCGCGTGTGGGTGTGCAGCACGCAGTTGATCTCGGGGCGCGCCTGGTGCACGCATCCGTGGATGACAAAGCCGGCGTGGTTGATGCCCAGCCCGGTGATGTCCTCGATCACGTTGCCCGCATAGTCGATCTTCACCAGGCTGGAGGCGGTGATCTCGTCGAACATGAGTCCGTACGGGTTGATCAGGATGTATTCGCTTCCCGGCACGCGTGCAGTGAAATGGGTAAAGATCAGGTCGGTCCAGCGAAACTGCGCGGCGAGCTGGTAGGCAGCGGCCAGATCGCAGCGCACCTCCCATTCGTCCTTGCTCACCCGTTCGCGCAGCGTCGGCGCAGCGATGGATTTCAGCTTGCCTGCCTTGACGGTCATCGTCGGCTCCTTTCGTGATGGTTCTTCGCGCGGCCCCGCACTCAGCCCGCGCGGCGCGCCGCGGAGGCGGCGGCCGGCGCGGCGCCTTCGCGTTGCGCTTGCGCTTCCAGCTTCGCGTAGTCGCGCGGCGGCTCGTGCAGCAGTTGCCGGCGGCTCTTCTCCAGACCCTTGACGATGGCCACCAGCGCCTCGTTGTACGGCAGCGCCATTCCCAGCGCGCCGGCTTCGCGCAGGAGCGCGCCGTTTAGCGCGTCGATCTCGGTGCGCCGTCCCTGCTCGACGTGCTGCAACATCGACGGCTTGTTGTAGCGTACGCGGCAATGCTCCTTGATCTTCTTGCGCGGGTCGGGGTCGTTGAGCCGGATGCCTTTGCGCGCCACCACGGCCAGCACTTCGTCGATGATGCGCTCCTGCAGTGCGGCAACCTCGGGCGTGCGGTAGATTTCTCCGCCGCGCAGTCCGGTGACCGCGGCCAGCGCGTTGATGCAGCAGTTGTGCACGAACTTGGTCCAGATGTGGGTCATCGGATCAGGCACGATCTCGGCCGGAATTCCGGCTTCGTCGAGCATGCGCGCGACTTCGCGCACGCGCTCGGTGGTGCGGCCGTCCAGCTCGCCGAGTGAAGTCATGCCGCTGTTGGTGTACACCACCCGCCCGGGCTCGGGATTGGCGGCGCTGTTCATGGACACGCCGGCGATGACCCGTGGCCGGCCCAGTTCCCCGATCAGGGCTTCGACGTTGCCGATGCCGTTCTGCAGGGTGAGCGCACAGCCCTCGGGCCCGAGCACCCGAGCTGCGGTGCGCGCGGCATCGCGCGTGGCGTTGGCGTCGGTGAAGATGATCGCCAGCTCGCAGGCCGCGAGCCCTTCGGGGCCGGTACAGGCCGGGATTTGCACCACATGCCGGCCGCGCACGCCCTCGACGATCAGGCCTTCGCGCCGGATGCGCTCGATGTGATCCACCCGCGGATCGATCAGCGTGACATCGTGGCCTGCGCGCTTGAGCAGCCCCCCGTAGACGCCGCCCATCGCGCCCGCTCCGATCATGTGGATGCGCATCGTTCCTCCCTGCTTGGCGTTGTGGAGCCGCGCCCTTTGCGGGCAATTGTAATTCCGTGCGCGACCGGGCGTGGACGGCTCGTCCGGCCCCGGGCCTGCCGGCTGCCCGCGTTCCCACTACAATCGCCGCCATCCACACGACCGGGAGCGCTCCCCGAGTTCCAATGTCCCACGCCAGCAGGAAACTGTTGTTGCCCGCCACGATGGCGCGCGCCGGCTGGGAGGTCATCCAGGCCCGCCCGGACGTCGAAGCGATCCCGTTCCCTCAGGAGATCGCGCCGCGCGACTTTCACGCCCTGCTCGCCGATGCCGACGCGGTCGCGCTGAGCCTCACCCCGTTTGGGGAAGCCGAGGCGGCGGCTGCGCCGAAGCTGCGGGTCGTGGCCCGCCACGGCGTGGGCTACGACCTGGTCGACGTCGCCGCGCTCACGCGCCGGCGCATTCCGCTGATGGTGACCGGAACCGCCAATTCCCCCTCGGTGGCCGAGCAGGCATTGTGTTTCATGCTCGCACTGGCCAAACGCGATGCGGCGTTCGACACGATGGTGAAAGAAGGGCGCTGGAGCGAGCGCCTGAATCCGCCGCTGCCGTCGGACTTGTTCGGCAAGACGGTGCTGATCGTCGGCTTCGGCCGCATCGGCACCCGCGTCGCGCGCATGTGCCGCGCCTTCGAGATGCAGGTCGCGGTCTACGATCCCTACGTCGGCGCCGCGACCATCGAGGCCGCCGGATACCGGGCCGAACAGGACCTCGACGCGGCGCTGCCTGGCGCCGATTTCGTCACCATCCATTGCCCGAAGACGCCGCAGACCGTCGGGATGTTCGATGAGCGGCGGCTTGCCCGCATGAAGCCCAGCGCCTGCCTGATCAACACCGCGCGCGGGGGAATCATCGACGAAGCGGCACTGCACCGCGCGCTCGTGAGCGGCGTGATCCGCGGCGCCGGACTGGATGTGTTCGAACGCGAGCCGCCGGCGCCGGACAATCCGCTCCTGAAGCTGCCCAATCTCGTCGCCGCGCCGCACATGGCCGGGGTGACGACGGAGTCGATGGATCGCATGGCGATCTCGGTCGCCCGCAACATCCTGAGCGTGCTCGACGGCAAGCCCGATCTCGACAATGTCGTCAATCGCGAGGTGTTCGGGCACCGCTGAGCGGGCGGCCGCCCGGTTCAGCGCAGCGCGAACAACCCGGCGCCGACGACGAGAATGGCCGAGATCGCGAGCCACAGCGACACCGTGCGGCGGCTGCGCGGCGTGCGGCTGCCGAAGTCGTACTGGAATTTTTCCGAAACGATGCGCTGCGGCGCCACACCCCTGGCGTCCAGCGCGCGTTCCACGCTGTCGATCATCGGCGTGGGACCGCACACGTAATAGATCCAGCTCTGGCCGTCGTCCGGCGGCAGGCACTGCGCGAGCGTGTCTGCGTCGAGCTGACCGCGCAGGCCGCTCCAGGTCTCCGGCGGCTCGGACAGGACCGGGTGACAGGTGAACGCCGGCAGCGCGCGCGTCCCCGCGAGCCGCTCCACGTCCACCATCTGTTCGCGGATGCGATTGCCATAGACGAGGACGACCGGCCGCGGGTCGCGCGTGACGACCAGTTGGCGCAACAGCGAGAGCATCGGTGCGATGCCGATGCCGCCGGCGATCATCACGATCCCGCGACCGTCCGGGTCTTCGAGCGTGAAGGTTCCATGCGGGCCGTCGAGGTAGGCGGCGGTGCCCGGTGCCACCGTGCCGATGCGGCCCGTGAAATCGCCGACCTCCTTGATCAGGAAGCGCACCAGGCCGTCGGCGGCCGCCGGCGCGGAGCTGAACGAGAACGGGTTCTCGTACAGCGGCCGCGGACTGCCCAGCTTCAGCCAGGCGAACTGTCCCGCACGGTAGGCGATCGGCGCGCCGGCGGGCTCGAGCGCGATCTCCCAGGTCCTGGCCGCGACCGGTACCACTGCCTTCACGCGGTAGGCGCGCCGGCGTTGCATCAACGGGCGCCACGCGTACACCAGCACGAGCGAGGCGACCGCCAGCGCGACCGCCGCCCACCAGAACGCGGACAATCCCGTCATCCGGCTGTAGCGGCCGGCGTCCAGCACATGGTGCAACCCGGTCGCCGCAATGAGGAGCGCTCCCAGCCCGTGTGTGAGCCGCCAAGTTTCGTAACGCCACGAGGGCGTGTTCCGGCACAGCGCGGCGAGCACCAGCATCGCCAGCGCTCCCCAGGCGATCAATCCGCTCACGGTGGCGGCGGGCGTCAGGCCCAGCGTGAGCGCGAGCGTCCCGTCCCACGGCAGCGGCGGCGCGAGCGGCAGGGTGTAGAGCGCGGGATGCAGCAGGAGCAGCACGACCGCGGTACGCGCCAGGAGCTGATGCAACTGCATGGCCAGGTCGATGCCGAAGGTGGTGGAGAAGACGCGAAACCGTCCGGACAGCACGAACTCCAGCAGGACGATGGCGAATCCCGCCATTGCGATGCCGCTGGACAGCTCGTCCGGGAAAGGCCGCGGCGGCAGCCCGGAGAGCCCTGCGATGACCATCGGCGAGATCGCGAGGCCGACGTAGGCCACCATCAGGGCGACGATCGCCAGGCGAAATTTCGAAGTCATGCGTGCAGCCGACATGCAGGAGGAACAGGGAAGGCCGTCCGACCGGACGCACTGTAAGGGCCAAACCCCGCGCTTCGCAAGCGCTAGGGCGCGGCCGCGCCCAGCGCGCGCTCGCTCAAGGTCCGCCATTCCTCGACGGGTCGCTGCGCGGAGGCCTCGACCAGTTGGACGCTGTCCGCGGTGAGCACGAGGTCGAGCCTGCCGCCCAGTTCGGCGGCGATCTGCTTCTTCAGTTCATCGCCGATGTCGCCATAGAGCAGGCTGACATGCGGCTCGAAGGGCCCGGAGGGGTGCGCGGCGAAGATCTCACACGCGAGGCGTTGCGCCGCGGTGAGCGCCGTGCTCGGTTCGGCGCTCACGAACAGACAGCGGTAGCGTTCCTCGCGCCAGTCGATCCGGCCAAGTTTCACCGCGAAGGGGCTCAGCCTTGCCGCCAGGCTGCGCAGTTTCTCCGCGCCGCCTTCCGGCGTGGTCTCGATCCCGGACAGAAGCGTCAGGTGCAGCGGGAAAATCGGGCCGCCGCCGCGCCGCTGCGCCCGCCGGCGCGCGCGCTCCAGGGTCTCCAGCGCGGGGCCGGTCACCGGCAGCCAGACTGCGGCGCGAACCATTGCGTGGGAATGCGTCACGGCATCGGCACCGAACGAAGGCGGCGCCCCGACGGCCTACTCCGTTCTGGGCACGCGCGTCCTGGTTTTGGGCTTGCGCTGGGCTGAGCCGAAGAAGAACTGGTCCAGCCACGCCTGGGCACGCCCCCGCGCTTCCTCCAGTTGTGGCGCGCTCATCCGCCGGGCGAGGCGCTCGCGCTCGAAAGCCGCTTCGCGGTCGTAGTTGACGGTCGAGGCGAGCAGGAGCCATTTGTAGGCCTCGATGTCGTCTTTCGCGACGCCGCTGCCGTCCCGGTACGCCAGACCGAGATTGAACATGGCGTACGCGTAGCCGTTTTGCGCCGAGATTCGGAACCAGGTGACCGCGGTCGCTGCGTCCTTCTCCACGCCGAGTCCGTCGCGATACAGAACGCCGAGTCCGTTCTGCGCGCGCGGGTGGCCGCGCTCGGCCGCCTGGCGCCAGGCGGCCGCGGCTGCGGCATAGTCGCGCGACTCGTAGGCCTGCCAGCCGCGATCGAACTCGGCGTCGGCCTCGTGCGCGAACGCAGGCCCCGCCCCGAGCGCAAGGACCAGGCACACGGCCGGCACGCTCCGCCGTTTCATGTCCGCAGGATAACGCCGATTCCCGTGCTTGTTCAGTCTGGAACCTCTCTGAATGATCGATCGCGCGATGCGTTGCGGCCCCAATGGTATGGCCGCCAGGCGCGAGGTGCCGTCAATATGCGCCGTCGATTTGCAGTTATCATCTTTTTCATGGACCGCCGCCGTTTTCTTCGCGCGTTTGCCGCCGTGGCGGCCACCCGGCCGCTGGCCTCCCGCGCGCAGCGGCCCGCGCTTCCGCGTGAGGAACCGGTGCCGGGTGGAATCGCAATCGTCGCGCTCGGACCGGGGGAATTGCGCCCGCTCGCGTGGTTCGAAGGCGATCGCGTGCTGGTGGCGGGCGGGCCCCCCGAGTGGCTCGCGGTTGTCGGCATCCCGCTCGGCGCGAAGCCGGGCAGCGCGCCGCCGCTCGTGGTCGAGCGCACCGTCGGCGCGCCGGAATCGATCGCCTTCGCGATCGGGCCCAAGCAGTACGCCACGCAGCGCCTGACGGTGAAACCCGGGCAGGTGGATCTGTCGCCCGAGGACCTCGCGCGCTTCGAGCGCGAACGCGACCACCTGCAGAAGGTGCGCAGGACCTTCAGCGAGTGGGCGCCCGACTCGCTGCTGCTGATCCAGCCGTGCGAAGGGCCGCGCTCCGATTCCTTCGGCAAGCGCCGCTTCTTCAACAATCAGGCGCGCAATCCGCACAACGGGATGGACATCGCCGCACCGCTGGGCACGCCCGTGGTGGCGGCCGGCGCCGGCGAGGTGCTCGACGTCGGCGACTACTTCTTTTCCGGGCAGACCGTGATCATCGATCACGGCCAGGGTTTCCTGACGCTGTACGCGCACCTGAGCGCGATCGATACCGCAGTCGGCCAGCGCGTCGCGGCGGGGGCACCGATCGGCAAAGTGGGCGCCACCGGGCGCGTGACCGGGTCGCATCTGCACTTCAGCGTGTTTCTCAATACCAAGCCCGTCGATCCCGCGCTGTTCCTGCCCTGACCGGGGCGCCGGGCGCCCCGTGGCATCGGGGCGCGATCGTCAGCGTTGCCGAAGGACGAAGGGCGTCCGCTTCAGGCGCTCACCGGCACGCACGGACGCGGAGCGAAAGACCCGCGACGTTCCGGACAAGGGCGCATCCGCAGGAGAAACCGGCCACGGCCGCTTCACCGGACTCGGCAGTCCCTTCTCGACCTGCTGTCCAGGGCGGCCTGCGGCGGGTTGGGACAGATCGCGGGATCCACTTCGAAACCCGGCGCGGGGCCGTAAACGCACGCCGCGCCGTTGCGGTCCATGTGCGTCAGGACGAGCGACCAGTCACCGCCGCCGTTGCACTGCGGATAGTGCATCACCGAGAAACGATCGTACTCGGTCAACGGCCGCCAGTCGTTGTCTTCGAAGCAGGCACCGGCCTCGGGCCGGGTGTGCTCGTGGCGCCAGCCCAGCACGTGCCCCAGTTCGTGGCGCAGGATGCCCACGAGCTGCAAGGCGCCGCCGGGATCGAGCTGGAACGCGGACTCGTCGATCAGCACGTTGCGCTCGGGGCGCGGTTCGTTCGGAAAAAACGCCCGTGCCAGATACTGCCCGTTCACGTTGACCGGGCGGATGTCGAACACGACTTCGGGATTGGCCGCGGTGCAATCATCGTCTTCCCCGGCCACATGGATGAAGTCCACGTCCGCGGCCTCTTCCCACGCGCCGGCCGCGGCGTGCATGTCCGCCACCACCCGTTCATGGCGCTCGCCGAAGTCCCTGCTCACGCAGTAGGTCAGCCCCTTGCGCAGGGTCGCATCCCAGATCGCGTCGCGGCCGCCGGCCCGATGCACGACCAGCGCGCCCGCCCGTGCCTCGATTCCCGGCTGCCGGATGTGCTTCTCGAAGAATTCGCGGAGCTGCTCGCGGCCGGAGATGGCGATGTCGCCGCTCACGATGTACTTCCCGCCCTCGAACGGCTCCTTGAAGGTGAAGCGCTCGAACTCTTCGAAGGCCCGTTCGGCCCAGCGCCGGCATTCTTCCCGGGCGTTGTCCTCCAGCCGCGCCATCGCCTGGGCGATGGTTTCGGGCGTCGCGGCCACGCGCTGCGTCGCGGGGCGGATGCGCGTGCCGAACGCCCCGGCGGCCGTCCGCGGCTTCTCGCATGCGGGCAGCGGCGCAGACCGTTCGGTTGCGCTTTCCCGATTCGCACCGGCAAAGGCGGGGGCCGTCGCAAAGATCAGCGCGCCGGCCAGGGCCGGAAGAGCTCGAAGCGCGGCGAAGGCGTGCCTCATGTTTCCTCTCCCATGCCGGGTTGACTTTGCTTCCGAGCGGGTCCGTAGCTCACTTCTTCGAGCAGGCCTCTTCGACGACATTGAAGAGTTCCACGTCCTTGCCGATCTGGCGTACCTCGCGCTGGAGCCTGCGCGATGCCGCGGGGTTTCTCGCTTCGACGCACAGGCGCGTCTCGCCTTCCAGGCCGATGCGCGTTTCTTTCAGCGCGACCACTTCACCGCGCTGCCTGGCGCCTTCGAGGAGCGCCTGCGCCTTCTTGAACGCATCGCGGGTGGGCGCGGGCACGCCCTTGCCCCGCGACAGCGCATAGAGCGCGAACTCCTGCCTGGATGCGGCCGCCGCCGGCTTGCCGCTCGCGTGGGCGCCGCTGCTCCACGCTGCCCCCGTCAGCGCGAGGCTGCTCAGATACAGGATCAGGATGCAAGAGCGCATGTGCCGCTTGGACTCGCAGCTCATCGGTCCAGTTCGGGATAGTGCCTGAAGATGCCATACTGGTTGAACGGAATTCTGCGCTCGGAAGCCAGATAGCGGGCGACGTTGGGGCGCGCCGCCACCTTGTCGTGCAGCGCGACGAGTCCCCGGATGCGGTGCTCGAAGCGCGCCATCGTCTTCGGAAACGCGTAGCGCAGGCCCTCGATCAGCTGGAACACCGACAGATCGACGTAGGTCAGATTGCGGCCCACCAGGAATCCGCGGCCGCCATTGCGCTCGAGCACGCTCTGGAAATAGCCCAGGTACTTCGGCAGCCGCTCGCGCGTGAAATATCCGGCACGGCGCCGCGCTTCTTTCTTCTGCTGGCGGTAGTACAGGCTGCTGGCGATCGGGTGATGCGTATCGTGAATTTCATCCACGAAGTCCGCCACGGTGAGCTGCAACTGATGCGTCCACAAGCGTCCTGGTTCCGCTTTCGGCGCCAGCCCGAGCCGCGGGCCGAGGAAGTGCAGGATGTTGGCGGTCTGGCCGATCACCAGGTTGCCGGCCTTGAGAAAGGGCGGCGCGAAGGGCGGCCGCTCGACGTTGCGCCCGTCGAGAAACCGTTCCAGGGCCTCCACGCCCTTGCCGCGTCCGGAAAGGCGCGCGACGTCCGTATAGTCGGCGCCGGCATGCTCCAGAGCGAGGCGCACGAATTCGCCGCGGCCCTGGATCGACGGCCAGTAATACAGCTCATAGCGCATGGCAAGGTCCTCGGAAAACGCGAATCGCGCTCGCGAGCCTGCGGTCGCGGTGCAGGCCACATTATGCAGCGAACAGCGCGCCAAGCTCCGGCGACCGGGTCACCAATCCTCTGCCGAGGGTTACGGATGACTTACGCGGCACCGCATGCGGAAGTCATGTCCGCCTTGACATCGCAGCCACGGGCTCCTATACAGAAGTAAAGCGGCTTGCCGGCGCATGGGTCCTCGCATCGCCAGTGGAAACGGCGGGTACAAGCCTGCCGCTGGAGCCTTCTGGGAGGAAGAATGGAGATGTCCACGAAGTTCTTGACCGTTGTCGTTTGCGCCGGTCTTTCTCTTCTTGCCGGATGCTCCTCTCACCGGTATGTCGTGAACGATCCGGTGGCCCGCCCAATGGGTAGTTTCGCTGCCGTGGAGGTCGGATCGTTCGGCACCAACGTCAACAGCGATGCCGCCAGAAATCTCGCGGCGACGCTTCCGCAGAGAATCGCGACCACTTTGCGCGAAGCGAAGCACAGCAAAACCAACAAGCCGCTGTTCGAGAAGGTCGCTCTGGCTCAGGAGGCCCAGGCGGGCGGGGGCAACGTGCTGTTTCTGACCGGGACCATCGTCAGCCTCGAAGAGGGCAGCCGAGCCAAGCGTTATTTCATCGGATTCGGGTCCGGCAAAGCGTTCACGACGGTCGAGTGCACGTTCACCGACAAGTCCTCGGGCGCCAAGGTCGCTCGAGCGACCTTCGACGGTGAGCTGTCGATGGGTCTGTTCGGCGGTTCCGCCGACGAAGCGACGCAAGGCGTGCTCAACTCGATCGTCAAGTACATCAACGACAACTACTAGCTTCAACTTCTGCGACGGTTGCATCTTTTACCGGCCGGGCGCTCGAACTTCCGGCCGGATTTCTTTATCCGAAGGTGTCGCCGGGACCCGTCTCACTCGGCGGGAGTCAATACATGAATCGCGCGGCTGGCGACGAGGTCTTTCACCCGCGCCGCGTAAGCCGCCATGTGCGGGGCCGCGGCGTGTGCCCGCAGCGCGTCGGCATCGGTCCACTTCTCGATGATGAAGACGGTGTCCGGACCCGCCTTGGTCTGGAACGGACCAATGGCTTCGGCGTCCACCGCCGGACCGTACTCGATGCAACCTTTCTCCGCCCGCACCGCGGGCAGGTTGGCGCGGATCGCTTCGAGGACAGCCTCCCGTTTGCCGGGTTTGGCGGTGACGATGGCAACGACGTGGATCATGTTGGCTCCCTGTGGTGCGCGCGGCGCAAGCCGCGGACGGCAAGTATCCACCAAACACGCGGAGCCGGAGAGCAAGACGTTCCTTCGGCCTTGAAGGGCTGCGCGAAGCCGGGCATTGCGCTAGCGGCGCTCTGCGCGCCGGGACGCGGCGGCGGGCAAGGTTGCGAAGAGCTGCGCGAGGTGCTCGACGAACAGCCGCACCTTCGCGGAGAGATGGCGCCGGCTCGGATACACGGCCCACACCTCGCCCGGGCTGCTCTCGCAGTCGGGCAGCACGCGCTTGAGCAATCCGGATTCCAGTGCTGGCCTCACCATGAAGTCCGGCTCGAAGATCACGCCGAGTCCGGCGATCGCCGCCGCGATGTTGAGGTCGCCGCTGTTCGAGTGCAGCGGACCGGCGACGCGCACCTCGTGGTGATTGCCCCTGCGATCGGTCAGGCGCCAGACGTTCGGGTGCGGCGAGTACGCGTAGGTGAGAATGCGATGGCGGGCGAGGTCCGCGGGCACGCGCGGCGTGCCGTGCGTCTTGAGATACGCGGGCGCCGCGCAGGCGAGCAGGCGTATCGTTCCCAGGCGGCGCGCGACCAGCTGCTCGCTGCCCACCCGCCCGATGCGGATCGCGAGGTCGAACCCTTCCTCCACCAGGTCCACGATCCGGTCCGAGACCGATACCTCGAAACGCACTTCGGGATAGCGCGCGACGAAGCTCGCGATCGCCGCCCCGACGCGCAGCACGGCCATCGCATGAGAGCAGGTGAGCTTGAGCATGCCGCGCGGGGCCGCCGCCGATGAACTGACCAGCGCCTCGGCTTCCTCCAGATCCGCGATGAGCTGCACCGCGCGCTCGTAGAAGGCCTGGCCGCCCTCCGTCAGCGAGAGCTTGCGCGTCGTGCGATTGAGCAGCCGTGCGCCCAGGTGCTGCTCCAGCTCCGCGATCTGGCGCGACAGGGTCGAGGTGGGCGTGGACAAGCGCCCCGCAGCGCGCACGAAGCTGCCGGACTCCACCACGGCCACGAAGGCGCTCATCGCGGCGAACCGGTCCATGGGCAGAGATTATCCCGTTTTGCGGGATAAATCATCCCGCGATGCCCTGTTTATCCTGCGTTTCGCAATCCTTATAGTGGGCGGCACGTGCTCACCGCCCGCGAATTTCACGCAGCGAGCGCATCGGTTCGCCGCGGGCGGCCTGAGCGTTCTTTACGAATCGATAGGAGTCAACGATGAAGCTCTACTTTTCTTCCGGTGCGTGCTCGCTCGCCCCGCACATCGTGCTGCGCGAGCTGGGGCTGGCGCACACCCTGGTCAAGGTCGATACCCGCAAGCGTCAGACCGCGAATGGCGACGACTATCTGAAGATCAACGGCAAGGGCTACGTGCCGGCGCTGGAGCTGGACGACGGCCAGGTGCTCACCGAAGCGGCGGTGATCCTGCAATACCTCGCCGACCGCAAGCCCGAGGCGGGCCTCGCGCCGGCGGCCGGCACGATGGAACGTTATCGCCTGCAGGAGTGGCTCAACTTCATCGCCACCGAGATCCACAAGGGCTTCGGCCCGTTATGGAAACCCGACAGCACCGAGGACGAGAAGGAACGCACGCGCAATCGGCTGGCTGCGCGCCTCGACTGGCTCGCGGCCCGGATCCAGGGTCGGGAATACGTGGCCGGCGGGCAGTTCGGCATCGCCGACGCCTATCTGTTCACGGTGCTGAACTGGGGTCAGTGGACCAGCGTGGACCTCGCCAAGTGGCCGGCGCTCCAGGCGTATCACGCCCGCATCGCTGCGCGCCCGAAGGTACAGGAAGCGCTGCGCGCGGAGGGATTGCTCAAGTCTGCGCAGGCGGCAGCGTAGAATCCGGCGACCGCCGACCGATCCCGTGCTTCCCACCGTCTTCCTCTCCCACGGCTCGCCGATGCACGCCCTGCAGGCGGGCGCGGCCGGGCGCGCGTGGGCGCAGATCGGCCGCCGGCTGCCGCGGCCCCGTGCGGTCCTGGTGGCTTCGGCTCACTGGGAGACCGAGCTGCCGATGGTCTCGACCGCAGACAGGCCCGAGACCATCCACGACTTCGGCGGCTTCCCCGAAGAGTTGTACAAGATGCGCTACGCCGCGCCCGGTGCCCCCGAGGCGGCGCAGCGCGCGCTCGATCTGCTCAAGGGCGCAGGGCTGCCCGCTTCGGTCAACGGCTGCCGGGGCCTGGATCACGGTGCATGGGTGCCGTTGCTGTATCTGTATCCGGGGGCCGACGTCCCGGTCGCGCAGATCTCGGTGCAGCCCTCGCTCGATGCCGCGCATCACCTGCGTCTCGGTGCGGCACTGGCACCGCTCGCGCGCGAAGAGGTGCTTGTCGTCGGCTCCGGCCACATGACCCACAATCTGCGCGAATGGATGCTGTACGTACGTCGGCACGGCCTTCAGCCCGCGCACACGCAGGCGGCGCCGTACGTCGAAGAATTCCGCCAATGGATCGATCGGGCGCTGCGCGCGGACGACCGCGCCGCGCTAGCGGCGTGGCTGGAGCGCGCGCCGCACGCCCTGCGCGCGCATCCCAGCCCGGAGCATTTCCTGCCGCTGCCGGTCGCGTTCGCCGCCGCCGGTCCGCAGCCGGCGGTGGAGCGCATCGATCTCGGCGTGGATGCGGGGGTGCTGGCGATGGACGCCTATCTGTTCTGGCCCGCGGCCGGCTGAGCTTTCCCGCGTTTGCGGATTCTCACGTGGGCCCTGGCCTGGCCTCGCGCTCGCCGTTCCTCAGCGCCGCCGCCACTCGCTGCCGCACCAGGTTGATGTTCTGGCGGAACATGTAGAGGTTGTCCGCGTACGCGAGCGGAATGCGCGTGCGATTGACCGCGCGCTCGATCTGATCCAGCCGTTCGAGCAGCGCTTCGAGTTTCTCCCGCGTGGGATTGTCTTCCAGTTCCAGTTCGACTTCCTTGAGCTGGGCGTAGCGGCGATAGATGCGCGAGCGCACGCGCCAGCGGTAGGCCGGCGGCACCAGTCGCATGACCGGCACCATCACCGCGAACAGCGGCAGCAACGTGATCCAGAGCCGGTCCACCAGTACCGCGGCCCAGTAGGGAAGATAGCGTTGCAGGAAAGGCGGCCCGGTCCTGTAGTAGCGCTTCGCCTCGCTGCTCAGCGGAAAGTCGGCGTCCAGCGGAGCAGGGAAGTCTCCCGCCTTGTTCAGCAACGCCGAGCCGCCGTGTATCTCGGTGGCGGCGCGCATCAGCAGGTAGGCCAGCGCCGGATGCAGGTCTTCCTTCGCCAGCAGGTTGGCGGTGGGAGACAGCAGGGTGACGTCGCGCGCGGGTACGTTGTTGATGAAATCGAACACACCGCGCGGCAGTGCCACCTTTGTGAGGAACGGGAAGCGGCGCGTGTAGGCCTCGGCGCGCTCGACGCTGAGCAGCCGGATGCCGGGCGCCGAGATCAGTTCCGCCACGAGCGCAGACTCCGGCGGTGCCACCATCAGCACCGCACCGATCTTGTCGTCGAGCAGCAGCCGGTTGGCTTCGCGATCGCCGATCGGCAGCAGTTCCGTGGGCGGCAGCGCCACGCCGCTCACCGCGAGCAGTTGCAGAGCGAGCGCGTGCGTGCCGCTCTGCGGCGGGCCGATGGCGAGCTTCCTTCCCTTCAGCCCAGAGAAGTCGCCGATCTCCGGCCCGCGGTAGAACACCCACAGCGGCTCGTAGTAGATCGCCCCGAGCGACACCACGTTGGGCGCGTTCGCCGAATAGCCCGAACCGCTCTGGAAGAAAGCGACGTCCAGATCGGAATTTTTCTCCGCCAGACGATAGAGATTCGCCTGCGAGCCGGCCGAGGTGCGCAACTCGACGGTGACGCCATCGCGCGCCAGGATCTCGCGGTAGCGCAGGCCGAAGAACTGGTACCCGCTGTCGGGCGTGCCGGTGCCCATCGCGATTCTGTCGGGCGGGGCGGGCCTCACAAAATACAGCGTCACCGCCACCACCAGCGCCACGAAGACGATCGACAGGATCGCCATCAGCCAGAAAGCACGCTGGCTGAACAGGGAAGGAGAGCTTTCGAACATTCCGCGCAGCCGTCAGCCGGCCGCCGCGCGCGGCCCGCGCCTACTTCACGATCTCGAGCACTTCCACTTCGAACACCAGCGTGGCGCCCGGCTTGATCGCGGGCGGGGAGCCGCGATCGCCGTAGGCGGTGTCGGGCGGGCACACGAGCTTCGCCTTGCCTCCGACCTTGATCTGCTGCACGCCTTCCACCCAGCACTTGATCACGCCGCCCAGCGGAATGGTCGCCGGCGTGCCGCGTTCCACCGAGCTGTCGAACACCGTGCCATCCACCAGCGTGCCGTGATAATGGACCTTCACCGTGTCGGTTGCCTTCGGCGTGGCGCCGGTGCCGGCCTGCAGGGGCTGTACGATCACGCCCGAGGCGGTCTTGGTCGCGCCCGGCTGCGCGGCGGCTTTCTGCTGATAGTCCGCGCCGGCGGCGCGCTCGCTCTCCACCGCTTGCGCCAGGCGCAGTTGCGCCCACTGCTGGATCTTGGGGCCGTAGGTCTGCATGTCCACCTGCGGGGTGCGCTTCAAGGCGCCGTCGGCCAGGCCGGCCTGGATGGACTTCAGCTCCTCCTCGGTGACGCTCAACTGCCTCAACTGCTGGCTCAGTGCGATGCCCACCGCGTACAGCGTCTTCTGCTCGTCGCTTTCGAGCTTCGCCTCGGGCCCCTTCGAATCGGAGCAGGCCACGACGAACAGCGCCAGCAGGCAGGCTGCGATGACTCTCATGATGAATCCTTCCGGTGAAAAGCGGGCATGGTACCCCAGTTCCGGCGCGACGCTGCGTGCTGCGCAATGTGGATTCGCCCGGGCCGATGCGGATTCGAGTATCCTCGATGCGGTTGCGTTCTTGGGAGGCAGGGATGCACCAGGAGCAGATGGACGACCTCGGAAGCATCGGCGCTTCGCTCGCGCGCCCGGACGCGGCGCAGCTGCCGCCGCTCTCCTCGCGGCCCACGCTGGCCGAGATCCTCACGCGGCGGCTGCACGTGCCCAAGTTCGGTCTGCCGATCTCGGTCGCCCAGCACGGCGCGCAGTGCGCGAAGCGCGCGCTGCACGCGGGCGTGGACGAAGAAACGGTGCTCGCCTGCCTGCTGCACGACCTCGGCCTGGGCGTGGCCCGACCCGATCACGGATGGTGGGGCGCGCAGCTCGTCGAGCCTTATGTTTCCGAGCGGGTGTCGTGGGCCATCCGCTATCACCAGGCGCTGCGCTTCTACCCCGATCCCGAAGTCGGTTACGAGTACCCGGAGATGTACGTCACGATGTTCGGCGCCGGCTTCCAGCCGCCCGAGTACATCGAGCGGGCGTACCGCGAGGCGCGCAATCACCGCTGGTACATGACCGCCCGCCACATCACGCTCTACGACGACTACAGCTTCGACCGCAGCCTGCCGATCGATCTGGATCCGTTCATGGACCTCATCGCCCGGCACTTTCGCCAGCCGGAGGAAGGCTTGGGCAACGACGCCAGCCCCGTGGCCCACATGTGGCGCTCGATCGTCGATCCTTACAAGCCGCTGTAGCTTCCCCAGCCGGAAGGCCTGCAGCGGCGCCGGCTGTTGTCTCGCAAGCCGTTCTCCTGTGCGCGCCTCGCGTCCTCGCGCTGCTCGTCCACGTTTCTGGGCGCGCCGTCCGGTACGCAGTGCTCGCGCCGGGAGCCGAGCGCAGTCTTCCCGCGCTCGGCGAATCTCGGTCGAACCGCGCGAAGACCGCCTTCATCCGGCCCACCTTCGCCAAGTAGGCGCGTAGGTCGTGCGTGCCGCAGCGCTGGCCTTTGGCGGGCCGGAACCCGCGCCGCG
This sequence comes from Burkholderiales bacterium, assembly GCA_035560005.1. Classification (NCBI taxonomy): domain Bacteria; kingdom Pseudomonadati; phylum Pseudomonadota; class Betaproteobacteria; order Burkholderiales; species Burkholderiales bacterium. The sequence goes on from DATMAN010000030.1 coordinate 40,945, forward strand.
CAAACGCTTCGCCCGCCGTGGCGCCGCACAGATGAACGACGGTGGCGAGGTCCTGCTTCTGCTGCAGCGTTGCCTGCTCGAGGCGAAGCTCCGCGAGAACGTTCTCCACGCGGCGATCGAGGTAGGCCGAGGTCATCTCCGCGGCGTGCGAAGGGATCACGCGCGAATACAGGCTGTTGAACCAGCACGAGCGCGGATCGTTCCACGGCCCATCCTCCACCACCACGTGATGGTGGATGCAGTAGCGGCGCGCTTCGGCGAAGGTGCCGTCGGTGATCTGGTACATGCCCACCGCGCTGGAGGCGGGGCGATAGATCTCGAAGGGTTGCGCGCTGAGCGACCAGCGCCAGTAGGTCCGCGCGACCGGATTTCCCGAGCCTTCGACCTGCGCCAGCGCGGCTAGAAAGGGGGGCGTGACGATGCGAGTGGAATGGCTGCGGAAGATCGGCGCGTAGCGCTCCCAGGTTTCGGCCGGCGTCTTGTTCAGGACCCCGCTCACCGGAAAGAACAGCTCCGTGGGCTTGCGCACCACCTGATAGACCCAGTTCACGGCGAGCCAGGCGAGGAAGAGCGCGACGATCGCGAGGCAAAGCTGAGTCGTCGGCGGCAGGTGCTGCAGCAGGCGCAGCGCTCGCCGGCGCACGCGCACACCCGGCCAGAATCGCTTCCGGCCGGAGCGGCGCCGGTGCCTTCTGCTGGCTTTGCGGCTGACTCGGACGGCGGCTCGGCGCGGCACGCGCGCAAGTCTATTACGTCGGGACGCTCGAGCGTTGCGCACGGCGGGGAACATCCAGCCATCGACGACTCGCGCCGCAGCCTATAATCCGGCCACCTTCAATCGTACGATCACGCGAGCGGCGACGCTCCCGCTGGAGCGCATGGCGGCGAAGAAAACCGGGCGCAACCGGGCCCCGGCCATAGCCTTGTTCACCGACTATGGCTGGACCGGTCCCTACGTGGGGCAGGTAAAGGCCATCCTGCTGCGCGAGGTGCCGCGCCTGCCGGTGATCGACCTGCTGCACGACGCGCCGCAGTTCAATCCGCGCGCCGCCGGTTATCTGCTCGCCGCGCTCGCGCCCGAACTGCCGCCGGGAAGCGTGTTCGTGTGCGTCGTGGATCCGGGCGTGGGCACCCAGCGCCGGGCGGTGATGCTGCACGCCGACAGTCGCTGGTACGTCGGCCCGGACAACGGGCTGCTCAACGTCGTTGCCCGTCAGGCCGAGCGGGCGCAGTGGTGGGAAATCACCTGGCGGCCGCAGCATCTTTCGCCTACCTTCCACGGCCGCGACCTGTTCGCGCCCGTGGCCGCGAAGCTCGCGCTCGGCAAGTCGCCACCGGGGCGCCGGTGCGACCCGCCGCCCGACTTGAACGGGTGGCCCGCCGACCTCGACGAGGTGATCTACCTGGATCCGTTCGGCAACGCCGCCACCGGCCTGCGCGCGAGCAACCTGCCGGCGGACACGCTCCTGCGCGCGCACGACCGCTGCTTTCAACCGGTGCGCACTTTCGCCGACGCGCCGGCCGGCACCGCGGTCTGGTACGAAAACGCCAACGGCCTCGCCGAACTTGCCGTCAATCAGGGCAGCGCCGCGGCGAGCTGCGGGCTCCTCGTCGGCACCAAAGTCTTTGTCGTGCCCGAGTGCCCGTGAGGCGGACAGCCGCCGTTGCCCGGCCTGCCGTCGCGGGCAGAAAGGCGATCCCGCCCTCTGCCGCGAAGACGCTTGCTCCAGCCCCGGCCGGGCGGCAATTCAATGCCGCGCCGGCTTCGGAAACCGGTGCGGTTCTTGCGTGTGCAACCTGCAAGCAAGCTCACTCCCTCGGCAGTGGAGACACGCGTATGAAAGCCGCTCATGCAATCCTTCGCGTTCTGGTGTTCGCTGTTGCCGCCGGCAGCCTCGGCTGTGCCGAACTGAAAGTGGGTGCCGGGCCGTTCAAGGCGATGTCCGTGGAAGTCGGCCCCGGCGGCGTCGAAGCGAAAGGTCCAAGTGCCGGCCCCTTCAAGACCAAGGGGGCCGAGATGGATCGGGGCGAGAGCGAAAAAGATTGAAGGCCGCAGCGGGTTCCATCCTCTGATCACGGCATCCACGGCACCCTGTTCACCGGGCCCTTCGGTGCGAACGGGACTTCGATCAGCCACAGCCCGCCGCTGTCGTGCGCGCGGCGCACCGCGCCCCCGAGCTCGCTTGCCTCGACGCGCACGCTCTTCGCTCCGAACGCCTCGCCCAGCTTCACGAAATCCGGATTGACGAGATCGCAACCGATGTACCGGCTGCCGAACATCCGGTCCTGGTACGTCCGGATCGCCCCGTAGGCGTTGTCGTTGAACACCAGCGCGATCAGGTCCAGATTCTCGGCGCGCGCGGTCGCCAGCTCCTGCAGCGTGAAGAGAAACCCGCCGTCGCCCGAAATCGAGACGACCGGCTGTCTCGGGCAGGCGAGCTTGGCGCCGATCGCCGCCGGCAGCGAATAACCGAGCGTTCCGTAAGTGCCGGGGTGGATCAGCGTGCGCGGCTGATAGGTCTCCATCATCAGCGGCATCCAGTAACCCACCAGCGTCAGATCGTCCACGAAAATCGTTTCGTCGGGCAGCGCCTTGCGCAGATCCTCGATCAGCGCGAGCACCGGCCCCGCGCGTTGCGCCAGCGTCGACCGTTTGCGGCGCCTGAAGCCGTCCGCATCGAACCAGGGGGCCCGCGCCTTGCCCTCGAGTTGCGCGGCCAGCGCCTGCAATACCGCGGCCGCATCGCCGACGATGCCGACCTCCACCGCGCGGCGCTGCCCCACGACCAGCGGATCGATGTCCACCTGCACGATCCTGCCGGGAAATTTCGCGCCCACGTTCCAGTCGGAGACCACGTCGATGCGCGAGCCGACCACCAGCGCGAGGTCCGCTTCCGCCAGCAGCTCGTCGTACAGATCGAAACGGCCCCAGCCGTCACCGAGCGCGAGCGGGTGCCGGTCGGAGATCGCACCCCGCCCGAACACGCTGGTCACCACCGGCGCGCCCAGCAGCTCCGCCACGCGCGCCAGCGGCTGCACCGCTCCCGCGCTCTCCACGCCGCCGCCCGCGAAGATGAACGGCCGCTTCGCCGAACTCAGCGCCTGCGCCGCGCGCGCCACGCTCGCCGGATCCCCGGCCGGCCGGCGGAACGTCTCCGGCGGCAGCGGTGCGAGGTCCGCTTCTGCGGTCTGCACGTCCAGCGGCACTTCGATGTAGGCCGGTCGCGGGCGTCCGCAGCGCATCGCCCGCATCGCCTCGCGGATCACCTTGGGAAGATCGCCCGGCGTGGAAACGCGCGTGGCGTAGCCGCACACCGATGCGGCCACTTGGACCGAATTGGCCAGCTCGTGGAAGTGCCCGCCTTCGCGTTCGAGCTGGGCGAGCATGTTCTGCCCGCCGAAGACCAGCATCGGCGTCGATTCCGAGTACGCCATGCCCATTCCGGTGAGCGCATTGGTGAGCCCCGGGCCGGGCACCACGAAGCACGCCGCGATCCTTCCGGAAGCGCGCGCGTAGCCGTCCGCCATCAGCGCGGCGCCTTGCTCATGGCGCACGGTGACCACCTTGATCGATGGCTCGCCGTACACGCCGTCGAACAGCGGACTGTCGTGCGTCCCGACGATGCCGAAGACGTGCTCGATGCCTTCGGCCTTCAGAGCCATCGCGACCGCTCGGCCGCCGCTCATGCGCTGCATGTGTCCTCCTGATGCTCTACGCGCCCTGCTCGCGATGCGGGTCGCAAGACTCGCTTTGCATCCTGATCTCGCGGGGCGGCGACCGACGAGCCGGAACAACGAACCGAGTGCGCCTCGGCCGCCCGGGCGGCGGCGGCGACAACAGGCCCCTCCGGCCGGCAACTACGGGAAGGTGAAGATCACCACGCCCCACCCACGCCTCGAAGGGTCGGGCTGCCTGGTGGTGCCCCGGGCGGACCCTCGCCGGCCGATCAGTCTCTCACGACATCCGCATCGGAATTGGCGGCGGCTTTCTTCGCGCCCGGCTTGGGTCCGGTCGCGCGCGGCGGCACGTAGGCGGAGAGCCGGCAGCTGATGCCTTCGATCTTTTTCCCGCCCACGTAGCGCGTGAGCTGACAGCAGATCACCTCCCCGGACGCGGAAAGCTGCGAAATGTGCCGCTGGACCAGCGACTGCGGCATCTGCAGGGCCTTGGCGATGTCGGCGTCCAGTTGTTCGCCGTTGTCCTTGAGATACTGAAGAATGGCAGCGTTCATCGATGGGATTCCTGCGGTAACCGCGAAACGGAACGCGCGAGTTTACCGGTTCGGCTAGGACAAGTCCAAAAGCGCTTTTACCCTCCGCGCTTCTTCAGTTCGCCCATCGGGCTGTCCAGCGTGCCGTCGTCGTTGATGTCGAGTTCCAGCTCCTCTTCGGTGCCGGCCTTGTGCAGAAGGATCCTCCTGCCCGAGATCCAGCATTCCACCTCCTCGTCGTCCACCCCGTACATCCTCAGCCTGGCCTTCCCCGACTTGAACACGACGGTGAAGCTTCCCGCTTCCGGGCTGGAGTAGCGCCCTTCGATCTTGCCGGCGCAACTCACGAATCCCGCCCGCGGCGGCTGTCCGGGCGCAGGCCTTGGCATTTCCTGGCCCCCGGCCGCAGCCCGGTCGCCGCCGCCGGCGGGCGGCGGACCCGGCGGCGTTGCGCCGGCGGCGCCGCGCGTGCAGAAGCTGATGAAGTTGTTCACCTCCGCGAACGCCACGTTCGGCACGGGCTGGGTCGCGCCGGCCTGGTACAGCTCGACATCGCACCGCGTGGGCTCGCCGTAGCACCGGGTCACCTGGATGGAAACCTGACCGTCCGCGCAGCGGTACACCTCGCCGACCTTGAACGGCTGCGCCTGCGCCAAGACCACAGTCGAAACGAAGAACAGGAAGAACAGCGCCAAACAGGGAACCGACACCGGACGCAATGCATTCTTCTTCATCCCTTTACCCTCCCAGTTCTGATGTGAGTTATGAACTGCGGCCAACGCTCGGCGCCGAACCGGCAACGGTGCCCGCGCCGCCACGACGCAATCCGGTCCGCATACGCTCTCTGACCGACCACGCGCTCGTCGGCCGCACGTCGTTGGCAATGAACTTGATTCTTGTCTTCGCCTCTCACGCTTCTCGCCTTACCCGTCCCTCGTCACCGGGCCTGCGGCCCAGGTTATTGGTCTGCGACCTTGATGCCGGCGACTTTCCACTGTCCGTCCCAACACTGCAGCGTCATCAGCAGTGCGGCCGGTTCGGCCGAACGGCTGGTGAGAACGCCGACGGACGCTTCCACGGCCGCGCCCGAAAGCCCCGTGAACCGCCGCACCGCGAGCTGATCGGCCTGACGAATGACCGGCTTCATGAGGATCGGACGCACTGATGCCGAGGGATTGATCGAACGCGACAGCGCCACGAAGGACGCGCGCTCCATCTGTTTCTGCAAGGCGCGCACGAAGTAGTGGTCGTACAGGTTGTCGAGCCCTTCGCCAGTGGCGATGCGCGTGGAAAGAAACATCGCCGCGGCGCTCGCATCGTCCTCGCAGTTCGGGTAGGGCAGGGCGTGCGTAGCGGCCACAAGTCCCGTGGCACACAGCACGATTCGCCAGACGGCTGTCCGATTCATTTCACAAACCCTCGTTCCATCTGCGCAACCCCATCTCCAGCGCCCATGACCATATGGTGCACCGTCTCTTTGGAGATGGCCACCTTCCTGCGCTCGAGGCTGGCGTAGCAGACGCTGAACAAGCGCGCCGGCGTTGCCTTCCGGAGCCTCGCGCCCGCGCTTGTTGCGGGTTGGGACACGGCCGAATCTCCCTTACGATACGCGCCACCGATTCGGGGAGCTTTGCGTGACCGATACCTTCCTGCAGCGCTTCACCAACATCCGCCGCGAGGAAGCCGGGCCGGTCCTCGTCGCGGGCCTGTTCTTTTTCTGCGTATTGACCGCGTTGATGGTGATTCGCCCGGCGCGCGAGGCGCTCGGCATGCAGCGCGGCATCGAAGCGTTGCGCTGGCTGTTCATGGGCACCGTGCTTGCGACGCTGCTGGTGAACCCGGTGTTCGGCTGGCTCGTGAGCCGGTTCCGGCGCCTCGTCTTCGTCAACGCGACCTACCTGTTCTTCGCCGCCGGCCTGGTGGCGTTCCATCTGCTGCTGGTGCTGACTCCCGACGCCATCGGGCAGCGAACCGGCCAGGTGTTCTACGTGTGGTTCAGCGTGTTCAACCTGTTCGCCACGATGCTGTTCTGGGCACTGATGGCGGATCGCTTCGCCCTCGAGCAGAGCAAACGCCTGTTCGGCGCCATCGCCGTGGGCGGAACGCTGGGGGCGATCTTCGGACCGTGGCTCGCCGGCCGGCTCGCCGAGCCGCTCGGCACGCCGGTGTTGCTGCTCGTTGCGGCAGGATTTCTCGTGGCTGCACTCGGCGCGGCGTTCTGGGTCGCGCGGTTGCGCCCCGAACTTCCCCGGTCCGTCGCTGCGTGCGAGGAACAGGCGCTGATCGGCGGCAGCGCGTGGGAGGGGCTGCAGTCGGTGGCCCGCTCGCCCTACCTCCTGGCCATCTGCGGCTACGTGCTGATCCTCGCGGTGATGGCAACTTTCCTGTACTTCACGCGTCTTCAGATGGTGGCGGCCCTGGGAACCGGTGTGGACATGCGCACGGCGATGTTCGCGCGCATCGACCTCATCACGCAGGTGACCACCCTCGTGCTGCAGGCGATCGTCACCGGCCATCTGATGAAGCGGCTCGGAGTGCCGGCGACGCTGGCGCTGCTCCCCATCACCGCCGCGCTGGGCTTCCTGGGGCTGGCGATCGTGGGTTCGCTCGCGGCGCTGATCGCCTTCGAGGCGGTGTTCCGCGCCGTACAGCGTGGCATCATGCGGCCGTCGCGCGAGACGCTCTTCACCGTGGTGCCGCGCGCCGACCGCTACAAGGCGAAGGCCTTCATCGACACGTTCGTGTATCGCGCGGGCGACGTGGTCGGCGCGCAGACCGAGGGGCTGCTCGGACGGCTGGGCATGGGGCTCACCGCGCTCGCGACCGTCGCCTTGCCGCTGGCCGCGGCGTGGATGACGCTCGGCATCTGGCTGGGCTACGTCCAGCGCGCGCGGGCGCACGGCACCCGGGCGCAAACGGAAGGCGCGCCTGCATGATTTCCGGGTCTCGGCGGTGGCCGCCAATGAACGGTGCCGGCGGATTGCCGGCTCCCGATCGGCCGGCGGGGCAAAGGCCGCACCCAGGCGCGAAGAAGCGGGTGAAGCAACCAATCTGGAGGAATCGCCATGAAACCAGGTCGTCGTGAGTTTCTCGCCATCGCCGCCGGGGCGGCTGCCGCCGCCGGCACCCTGCCTTGGCCCGTGCTCGCTTCGGAAAAGATGAAGATCGGCATCGTCGGCTCGGGCCGGGTGGGCAGCGCAATCGGCGCCAGTTGGGTGCGGGCGGGCCACGAGGTCATGTTCTCCTCGCGCCACATCGAGCACGACCGGGCGCTCGCTGCGCGGCTCGGCGGCGGTGCGCGTGCCGGAACTCCGCGCGAGGCCGCGGCTTTCGGCGAGGTGGTCATGGTCTCGGTTCCGTATCACGCCCTGCCTTCCGTGGGCAAGGACCTGGCGGACTTGCTCAAGGGCAAGATCGTCATCGACACCAACAATCCCTTTCCCCACCGCGACGGCGAGATCGCGCACTGGGCGCTGGAGAAAGGCGCCGGGCTGGCGACCGCCGAACTCCTGCCCGGCGCGCGTCTGGTGCGCGCCTTCAATGCGATCAGCGCGGCGCAGATGGGTGAAGCCTATCGCGAGCCCGGGCGCGTCGGCATGCCGTTCGCGAGCGATGATGCGCAGGCCGGTGAGGTGGCTTCGCGCCTGATACGGGACGTTGGCTATGAACCGGTATTCATCGGCGGGCTGGCAATGGGCAGATACCTGATGCCCGGGACGGCACTCGCGGGGGAGCGCAGCGCGGAGGAGATCCGCAAGATTGCAGCAGGGTTGAAGTAAACGGCGCGGAAGCGCGCACTCTCGAGCGCGACCCTAACCGCCGCATCGAAGATGTTCAGTGCGGCGTCCTCCTCGCGACGCTCAGCTCCCGCACCAGCGCCGTCGGCGGCACGGCCGGAGCAACCAGAACGCCGGCGAGGCGTATGCGCAACGCCGCGCCGCGCGCAAACGGCCTGGCCGCCGAAGGCGCGAAAGTGAGCGCCGTACGCGGTGGCGTCGGGGAACATCCAGCGCACGCCGGGATCGGCGGCAAAGGCGAGCGCCAGCACGTCCAGGCAGCCTTCGGCCTTGGCTTCGGTGGCGGCGCGAACCTGCGGCACGTCGGGCAGGGCCAAACGCGATCTTGCTTCAAGCATCGGCCAGCTCCGGTTGCGGCGCGGCGAGTTCCGCGGCGCGTGCGACGAACAGCCGCGCCAGCGGGCTTTGCGGCTGGCGCGCGCGACGCTCCGTTGCCAGCGCGCGGGCCAGCGGCTGC